>JAGHDS010000233.1 GCA_021159845.1 Anaerolineae bacterium | reverse complement strand
GAACCGCCTCCCGTAGGAACTCGCTGCGACTGCGGTGCTCAGCTTTAGCCCAGCGATCGATCTCTTCCAGAAAAGGCTCGGGCAGAGAGATCATTACTTTGGCGGTCATACCAACCTCCTTATTGCCCTAGTATAGCCTCACTATAGAATATTGCTGTAAAAAGGTCAAAACCAATCCACGTTGGTGAGCACCCACAATTCGAAGGCGATGTTCCCGGCCGCGAGGACAGGTGAGACGCAGAGGTATTTGAGGGTAAGAGCACAACGACTGCGTCAGCGGCGCGGTGTCGCCGTCCAACACCCTGACAGGCAAAGCCACTTTTGCCCGGCTGCGGCCACCGTTCGCGCGCGGCGAAAGCCGCGTCCGCTGGACGCTGGGTTAGGTCCCGGTAGCCGAATATGGCCAAAGTTCCAATTCCTCAATAAAACGATAATCTCTCTGATTTTTGCTTACCAACGGTATCCCTCTCACAATCGCCGTTGCCGCTATCAGCGCGTCCGCTATGAGTAAGCCATGGCTCAATCGGTACTTTTCTAACAACTGTATCGCCGTTTCGCCTATTTCGGCATCCACCGCGATCAGCTCAAAGCGTTTGATAAAACGCTCTACTGCTCGTTGTTCCCGTTTGTTACGACATCCCACAAGCAACTCCATGTACGTAATCACACTTATCCCTACCCTTTGCTCACTTTCCCAATTCGTCAATTGGGCTATCGCTACTTCTATCCCACGCGCCACGTCTATCAGAATATCCGTGTCCACTAACAGATCTGCCATTACTTCCCCCATTCCTGCTGTCGAAGATGGCGCACCCAGCGGTTGCTATCATCCATCTCTTCCCGTCCTCGCCACAACCCTACAAAAGCATAAGCACGTAAAGGCTTTTTCGGGCGAGGGGGCTGCACTACCCGATAGCGTTGCTCCAAGAAAGTCAAAAACTCTAACATTTGCTTCTGGGCCTCCGGTGGCAAAGCCCGAAATCGCTCTTCTAACTGCGTATACTGCTGAGTCATGGGTTCCTCCGACAATCTACTTGCCTTCTTGAACGCATTCGTTCTGGTTCCAGTATAACATTTTTCAACACAACGCTGCCATCCTAGACCTAACATACGTTACACAGCGTAGGGCGGAATCAGCGCCCTATTCGCCAGGAGCGTGGCTTATCGGCGCCGAAACGGGTTCATCGCCCTACCCCAGGCTAGCTCGTATACGTCGTCACGCGCGGGCGTAACACGGACGCCCCGATAGCCTGGTACGCCTCCTGCAACCGATGGAACGTCTCATCATCGCGGCAGATGCCGATCACCGCGCCGCCGGAGCCGCAGAACTTCGCGCTCACCCCAACCGAGCGCGCGGTGTCGATCAAACGCTGGTTCAGGTCGCTGATGCGATAGATCTGCGCCCGCAGCTCGAAATTACGGTTGATCAGCCGCTCCATCTCGTCGATATCCCGGGCCTCCATCGCCGCGCGGAACCGTCGGGCACCCTCAGCGATGGCTTCCATCGTCTCGATGACCAGCTTCTCCCCCCGGGCATAGCGCTCCCGCACGTCGTTATGGAAGACTTCTGTCCCCTCCGTGGCGGAGTCATCGTACGCGATGAACAACGGTGGCAGGAGCTTGGGATCCAGATTCTCGTAGTGGCCAAACCCGCGAGTCATGAGGTCACGGTCGAAATCCATATACACGACCCCGCCATAGGTTTGTACCACGCGGTCCTGAAGCCCGGCCCCGATCTTCAACTCATCCGTCTCCGCCTTCAGAATGAGGTTGGGCATGACCTGCTTGGGTATCGAGACGCCATAGAACTGCAGCAATGCCTTGAGCGTGGACGCTATGATGGCGCTGGAACCAGCCAGCCCAACGCGGATGGGAATATTCGACCGATAACTGATCGTAAAGCTCTTATCGTCCAGGTCGATTCCCAGCTCCCGGCAATAATCCGCGAAGACCTTAATGATCGCCTTGATCAGCCGGATCCCGCCATAATACCCGTAGTTGGTCACATTGCAAACCAGATCATCGATGGAGGCGAAACACGTGGCATCCCGGGCCGATGGGCGGATCTCCAACTCCGGCGACTCCCACAGCGCGACCTCGGCCCAGAAAGCGTCGAAGGTGAACGCGATCGTCACGCCGTTGAATCCATCAGACGGATTGCCGATCAGCCCAGCGCGGGCGGGTGTACGCGTGCGAATGATCATCCTCCTCCCCCTCTGAATGCTATTTGTATGCCACCAGGCCGAAAGCCTTGGGACGGCGCACCACACGCCGGAAACCGGCCTCCTGCAATCGGCGCATCACCCCTCGCGCGATGTTGCGCCCCGACCGGCTGTCCAGATCACCGATGTAGTGAAAGAGGCGCCCGCGGGGCCTGAGCACCCGGAAGAGCTGGCGATAGAACGCGCCGGAATAAAGATCCCCCGCCAGGCTGAGCATCGGCGGATCGTGGATCACACACGAGAAGGAAGCAACCTCGAACTCCTGCACGAGCTCGAAGCTGTCCCCGACGAGCTGCTCGATCCCGGGGTGCTCGAAAAGCGCCCGTGACCAGGGATTGACCCGAGCGATCTCCAAAACCGCCGGGTCCAGCTCGATCGTCACCACACGCTCGGCGACCTTCGCCGCCTCGATGGCCGTGTACCCCAACCCCGTAGCCGTGTCCAGCACACGGCCGGTGATCGGCGAGATCGCCCGGATCTTCGCCAGCGTATCCGCGTAGGGCTCCGTTCCTTTCACCCGATGCATCGTGATCCCGGAGACCAACAGCGTCGGCGCGCCTTGGGTCGACATCAGGCTATAAAAACGGCCCGTCGCCTCGGAGAACGCCTGAACCTTGCGAGCCGCGTCCCCCTCGATCACAAAGCAGCTCGTCTCGGCCCGTCGGATCTGATCGACCACATCCCATGCCAGGAACTCGCCCGAGGGGAAACGTGCTCCCTCCTCAGTCAGCGCCACGGTCACCGTGCTCAACCCCAAATCGGGCGAGACCTCAACCGAAGACGCACCCTGCGCTCGAGCTGTCAGAAGACGCTCAGCCTGGACGTAGGAGAGGATAACGAGCGACGACATCATCTCCTCACGGCTCGTTCACCGGCGGCGTGGGGCGTTCCGATGGCAACGTCAGCGTCATCGGCCGGGCGACCACGATCACCCGATACGTATTGCTCTCATACGGCCAACACGTTACCAACGTCAGTCGCTCATCCGGGAAAGGACCGATCCATCGGGCGTTTCGCCGTCGGACCTCCAAGGACTCCCCCTTTTCCTTCAAGATCATCTTGCGTTGCACAACATACCGGAACCGCCGTCCCCTGGCATACAGGTCCACCTCGTCCCCTTCTTGCAGATCGACGAGATAACGAAAGACTTTTCCATTGATGTTGTGATGCCCGGAAATGACGATGTTGCCCCGCTGGCCAGGCATGGCCGACCCGCGATGCCACCCGGCCGCGTAATCCGCCACCTGCCATACGATCGTCTCTCCCCCAGCCCCACGTACCACCTTCTGATCGACGGGCACCACCGGCGCGTCCAGCCCAATGCTGGGAGCGACGATGCGTTCGGGCGGTGAGGGGGTCCACAAGTCGGCCGGGGAAGGGGTTGTCGTTTCATGTTCTCGAGGCGATGCCGCCCCCTCCGGCGTCGGGGTTGGCAGGGCAATGAAGCTTATCTCCGCCGTCGCCTGGACGGCGACTTCTCCCTCTCGCCCAGCCGTCGGCGTGGCTGAGGGGACCACCCGGGACGAGGTCGGAGGAAGAGGAACGGTAGGAGGCGCGCTCAAGAATTCCTCGGCGCTCATCACCTCCACCCGCGAAGGCGTAGGAGACGCCGTCGCCTGCGACGCCAGGGCGAATACGACGGGGGCCGGGACGAACAGCGCGCGAGCCGTAGCAGTCGGCCGCGGCGTCGGTGTCGGGGTGGGTGCGATCGTAGCCACCGCGCGGGTGATCGTGGGCACCGCCTCCGGCGTGGTAGCAGGCACAACGGTGATCCTGGACGCCTGGACCGTAACCGACAGCGGGGTCGCCTCACCGATCGCAGGCGATTCTCCTCGCGCCGTCTCCCGTCCCGACCAGACAAACCAGATCGCCACGGCGAGTACCGCCACGACCGCGCTCACGGCCAACAGAGACAGCCGCCACGACGGCCCATGCCATCGCGCTGTTCCTCCCTGCTCAGCATGGGCGGCATAGGCCGAACAGAGAGCATATCGGCCGCCCAGGCAATACCTGGCCTGAATATCACGCCGAAGGGGGATCGTCTCCCCGATCAACGCGCAGCGATTATCCTCATCGGGCTGAATCGCCGATGAGGGATTCGCTCTCACCAAGAATGGACAGACACGGGAATCCGACACGGTCACCGCCGTTACTGAAAGGCGTCCGCATAAACGCCGCGATACTCCGGGGGAAGCAGCTCGGCCAGGCGCAGCATGATCTGATCCACGTACATATCCAGCTGCTCCCCTTTCGCGCGCGTAGGCGCGTCCGAAAGTCGAAATGGCTCCCCGATAGTGATCCGAATCGTGGGCCTACGCAGGCGAAACAGCGTCCGGAATGCCTTCTCCTGGCCGCTGACGGCTATCGGCAGAATCGTGGCCCCGGTGCGCAACGCCAGGTACGCGGCCCCTCCACGACCGCGTTGCAAGGCCCCCGTCTTGCTGCGGGTGCCCTCCGGAGCGATCCCCAACACGCCTCCTGCCTTCAACACAGCCATCGCCTTGCTCAACGCCCGCCGATCCACCTCCCCGCGACGGACGAAGATGGCGTTCCCCACCAAACGGAATAGATCGCTAATGACAGGCCGCTTCGCCCACTTCTCCGCGGCGAAGACGGTCGCCCGGAAAGGGAGGATAGCGAAGATGATGGGCGGGTCCAGCCAGTGCAGATGATTCGCGATGATCATGAGCGGTCGCTCGGGCCGGTTCAAATGCTCGGCCCCGCTGATCTCGAGCCTGAAAAGCAAGTGGAGCAAGAACCGCATAACGGCCCGGGCGACACGGTATACCCAAGGAGTCTCTAACGCCCGAGCAACAACAGCATTCGTTGTATCCAGAGAACGCACAAGTTGCATAGCCACAACCTAACGCGGCGAGATAGGAATTGGGGTGGGCAACCTGCGCCCTTGAGCCACCACAGTGTACGTGATGACAGGTCCCCCCACGGGGACAACCTCAATATCGAACGTTGTATCCCCACCACGCGGGATCACGTTATGCCTGGGCACGCCTCGACGCACGCCGATCACCCGCCCCAGTGCATCATAAACTGTGACCACGACATTCACCCCGACCGCCTCCTCCGGCCCCACGTTAGCGATACGGCCGGTCACTCGATAGGCTGCGTAGTGCTCCCCCACACCTTGCGTGTCGTGCACCTTCAGGTCACGGTAGTAGCTGCCGATATAGGCCGGTACCCCGCTTAACGTCCGCACATTATAAGAGGCGAAAGGCGGCGGCGTGCCCTCGAACTGGAGGATAAAGGGTGCCCGTTCGCCCGGCTCGATCAGATCCATCAACACGAAAGCGCTCGCCCGTCCGATCTCCTTCCGATCCTTATCCACAAGGGTGATCTCCACCTTCACCTGTTCCAACGGGACGTCGCTGATGTTCAGCACCTCCCCCAAACACCACAACTCGCCAGTGGGTGCCCGGTCGAATGTCAGGCCCTGGATCTGGACAGGCATAGGCGTTGGGGTCGGCGTCGGCGTGTCCTCAGCCGATACGATCTCCTCTTGGG
>JAGHDS010000395.1 GCA_021159845.1 Anaerolineae bacterium | reverse complement strand
TCTCACTATCATCCCGCTGGTGATCGCCTCGCTCGGCGGTGGCTATCTCTATACCTGGAACCCGGCTTACCCCTGGCTATTCGTGTTGGGAACGACGGCGATTTCAATTATCGTGACGGTGTTGTATGTCCGGGATCCGCAGGAGGCCGAGGTGTGAGCCGTCTGCCTGCTGCTTCCCTTTTGCAGGTCGTCGCCGGTCGGGAGGGGGCAATCTGCCTCTGATGTTGGATTAAGTGGTTGTCGACTGGATAAGAGGTGTGCTATACTCGGCTTGAGCCTGGGAGGTGTGGTGTGGCTGTGTGGTGGGAAGCGAGGAGGGTGTCGATGAAGCCGATAGCGATTATGTGGTCGGAGGGGGTGGCGGAGGAAGAGGCGGTTCAGGCGGTGTTCACAGTGCATCAGATTGTGGGCGCTCTTTTTCGGGTGGAGAGACGCAATCAGTTCTCGCCGTTGGTGCCTGCGGTTCGTCCCTTCGGTACATGGGTAATCCCCTCGGTGCCGCGTGGTGCCGCGTACTGGGGGACCCAATGGTATGTGGAGCGGTCGTTGGACCCGGAATTGAATCGGGTGCGTGGGCCTGATTTCCTACGCCTGGTGCAGCTTGAGCCGTGGCAGATCCACGATCCGCACTTTGATCTGGCGTTGCTGGATTATGAGATAATCGCCGATCCGGACGATGCGCCGGAGGAGACCACGTTGGGGCTGACGTTGCCAGGAGTGGCAGCGGTGATCTCTGTGGCACCATTGCGTGAGATACCGGATCGCGAGGACCGTTTGCTGGCGTTGCGTCGGCTGGTAGCTCACCACTTGGGGCATTTAGTCCGGGTGCCGCGGCCGGGGCGGACGGAGCATGTGGATCTCTCCGGCCCCGAGCCGCATTGCACAGCTGTGTGTGCCATGCGTCACGCGAATGACGTTTACGAGCTGTTGCGTTATGCACGGGAGGAGCGGGAGGCCGGCGTGACGTATTGTCGGGCTTGTGCTCGTGACCTGAAGATCCAGCTGGCCAGCGCGCAGTTCAGCCTGAATTGAAGTGACACGGCGGCCGGTCGGGTGTGCGTATCCGCTGTGACGTGTTGGGATGGCTGAGCTACTGGGAGATCTCAGGAGGCTGGTGACTTCTGGCGGGGAGCGTGGACGAGCCGGTCCATAGGGATCTCAAGCCGTACCAAGGTGCCGTTGGCGTGGTTCGGACGCGGTGATGCGATCGTGAAGCGGGCACCGAGGAGTTCTGCTCGCTCACGCATACTGAGTAACCCGAGACTCCCTCTTTCCTCGTAGTTGCGCTCGACGGCGTGTACATCGAACCCCGTGCCGTCATCCTCAACTTCGGCGATGAGTACCGCCGGTTCCTCCGATGTGGTGATGTGTACCCAGCAGTTCTTCGCCTGGGCGTGCTTGCGGACGTTGCGTACGGCCTCCTGGATGATGGCGAAGACGGCTTCTGCTGCTGTGGTGTTGAGTTCTGGGAGGCTGTCTGGTAAATCCATGTGGAGCTGGAAGGAGCTGGTTTCCTGTTGTTGGGTGGCGTAGCTGCGAAGGGCTGCCAGCAGCCCGCGCGTCTGCATGATCACAGGGCGCAGCTCGAACAGCTTCTGCCGTAGCTCCTTGTTCGCCGCCTGGGCCAGCTCCAGTAGGTACGAGACCTGCTCCTCGATGCGCTCGGGTTTCGTCTGGAGCAGGCGTTGGGCCATATGCAGCCCCATGATGATCGCTCCCAGGGTAGCTGTCGGACCGTCGTGTAATGCCTGCGCCAGGGCGTGGCGTTCCTGCTCCTGAACCCGGATGATGCGTTCCTGCTCGCGGCGCAGGTCTTCATATAAGCGTGCGTTCTCGATAGCGATGGCGGCCTGCACGCCCAGCGTGCTGAGCCACTCCATGTCTTGCTGGTTAAATCCCTCTGGCTGTCGTTTGTTGAGGACTTCCAGCACGCCGATGATGCGCCCCTTTACCTGGAGAGGCACGCAAAGCACGGATCGGGTGCTGTACCCTGTCTTTGCGTCGACCTGGGAGTCAAACCGCTCGTCGTGACCGGTGTCATTACAGATGACGGGTTCGCCATGTGTGGCAACCCAACCGGCGATCCCTTGGGTGATGGGAATGCGCTGTTGCTGAAGCACACCGCCGGCGGCGCCGATGGGGATCTCGAAGACCAGCTCTTGGGTTTTCTCATCTACGAGCATCAGGGTGGACGCGTCAGCGTCCAATACGGAGGCAGCTAGCGCAGTGGTCTCGTGGAGCACCTCTCGTAGATCGAGGCTGGATGTCAGCTTCTGCCCGATATCGTAGAACAGGGTGAGGTGAGTGAGCCGCTGGTGCATCTTGCGCAGTTGGGTACTCAATGACGCGATCTGCACCACGGCCTCTATCAGCCCCACATACTGCTTGGCTAGCTCGGTTGTTGGCCTCTCCCTTAGAACGAAGACAACTCCACCTACGAGTGTGTTGTCGTCCCATAGGGGAATGGCATACAATGGATAACTCTCAACCGGTGACTCGATGGCAAGCAAGACGGGTGGGGTGGAGATGGGAGATGCTGCTGGAGGCATCCATGCCTGGAGATAGCGTATCTGTTGCCTCCAGGCTTTAATCGAGGCCTGCACGGGCGCCGGTATTTCGCCGTACTGTTGTTTGATTTTAGGGGGGGCCTCATATGTGACGACGGCCCCGAGAGCGTTCATGACCTCGCACAGCCAGGGTAGGGCTTCTTCCCATAGCTTGGCGATGCCGTCGAATTGACCGGTGCGACAGAGCCGGGCGAGAAAGGCGCCATATGAGCGGGCTTCCTCGGCCATGATGGTAGGGTAGGTCGCACTTTTCACATCTTGCATAAGCGTTAACCTTTCTCGCCTCCAAGACTGTTGTGTGCCCGTCCCCACGTTCTGCCTTCACATTATACACATCTTTCTCAGTTGTCAACTGGGTGTTGAGATGGTAACGGGTGCATTTCAAACTGGTGGTGGAGTACGGGCACAGGCACTGAAGGGAACACTCGGATGGGGTTTCTTCCCGGTGTTCATCACTAGGCCCTCGGAGGATGTCTTGGCCCACCAGCCTACTCGGACGGCAGGTCACTATAAGCTGCAGAGGGGCACTATGCCAGACTCGCTAACCCCTGTATCAGCTCGCGCATGTAAACGACGAAGTCATCTAATGCTTTAGGATCGATGGAGGCGTGTTCATGTCTACTCCGGTATAGGAGCAGTGCCTGATGCATTATCTCCGTGTATGGTGGTGGAAGCATAATCTCTGCCCAGGCTCCTGCCTCGTCCTTGGAGAGGATTTGGCCGTCGAGTAGATATCGGTAGATTCGCGCACTGTTTAAAATCAGATACGTTGGGTTCTCAGAAGCCTGTTCGCTGGCCCATTCGAAGTCTTCCAACAAGGAAGCGATGTAGTGCTCCCTGGGTACTGGGGGAAAGACCTTCGCAATGGGTGAACCGTATAGACAGAGACCACGATGCAGTACCACCGTGATGTGAGCCGCCAGGTCAGCGTCTGTATGTCTCTTTTCGTTCCATGTCCTCCAGGTGCCGTCCTCTAGTTGCTGTTGGTACTGAGTTCGCCACGTTTCACTGTAGTGCAGGTCGAAAGGCGTAGGATACTGCCAGGGATGTAAATCGCTCTCCTGTAGGAAGGATATCTCGATGGGGGCTGGGTCTCCGGAGCGTCGCAGCAATTCCTTGATCATCGCGCGCTTTATATCGACGGGCATACCGTGCCTTGTCACGGCTAACAGGTCGATATCGCTGTGCTCTGGGTTGAAACATCCCATCGCCAGTGAGCCGTGTAGGTACATGCCGATCAGCTCATCTCCCAGGAGACCGCGCGTTCTCTCCAGGAATTCGTTTACCTGTGCCCGTACGGGGGATGGGCAGTTCTGCCATCCGAATTGTGCCATAGTGATCATCACTCCTTGGTTATCACAGAGATTGTGTTTCGGGGGCGCTTGTTTTTGGAAGTTATCGGGCGGCGGGAGTGTATCGCGCTTCCGTCAGCACGCCGAAGTGATCGGATGGATACACGTTGAGTGCCGTCTGTTGGAAGGCGACCTGGCTCTGCAGGATGTGCCACTGGCCGGAGGTCGCTCGCAGGAAGACATAATCGATGCGTTGCAGGGAGGCGGCTGATGTGGCTTGCTCCTCTCGTCGGGCGTTAGGATTCTCTCTCGGATTCCAGGTATACCCTGGATCGTCTGGATGTGCTCTCCTGAAAGCGTCCTGGAATCCCGCTTTCAGGATCATCCGGATTTCTGGCGTATCCTCGGCGGCGTTGAAATCGCCCATCAGCACGATAGGTGTGCCGTTGCTGGCCGTCTCGGCGATGAAGCTCAGCAGAGTCCCGACCTCGCGTTGCCGGCGTTCGCTCCCATTGGCGCCAGCGTGTAAGTGCACGTCGAATATGTACAATGGGTAGCCCTGAACGATGATCCTCCCAGCCAGCGCGTAGCGCGTCTCGCTGAGCTGGAACGAGAAGCGGTCACAGTGGAAGCTGTACCAGGCACCGGACAGGCGGCGGGCGTCGATCCTTTCCAGGTGCAATTCCTTCCGTGCCAGGATCACCAGGCCCTCATTCACGTTCGTGGGGATTCCCCAGCCGAAGAACTTTATGCCCCCGTTGGCTACCTGGTGGATCTCATCGTAGCCCAGGTCAGCGGCGATCCTATGCGCGTAGTCTGGAAGTGGATTGGCCTCCTGGAGCCCCACGATGTCGGGGGCTAGAATGCGCAGCTCCTCGATCAATGCCTGGTAGCGGGCCTCTCGCTGTGCTGCCGTCTCGTATGAGTGCAGTTGGATAAGGCCGTGGCTAGGATCCAGCCCGTGCCATGTATTCAGTGTCGCGATGCGGATCAGGGGCGGCTTGGATGCGGAGGTAGGGCTTGTCACAAGCCATACAGCCAATCCTAGAACGCAGAACCATTTTCGCATATGTGTCTTTCCTCGCGTGTCGGCATTCGGAGTGTATGTGGAATGGCCATTTTGAGCAGGTCGGATGTTTGTCGTAATTAGTTCAGGGAATCTTCCGGCTGTACCGGGGGGACGCGCAGAGTTTGGCAGATCCGGGAGCATGTAGAACCTCTGAGACTGTGAACCGCTCGAAGCTCATGGCTAGGAGGTCCTACATGCCTACGATCCAGAGTTTAACGCACACGAGATGGGACTGCAAGTATCATATTGCGGTGATTACCCACAGATTACCCACATCTCACCGCGGAGTCGCGGAGAGCGCCGAGGGGAAAGGAGAATAAAGAGAGTTCCTCTGCGTCCTCGGCATCTCTGCGGTGAAGAAAGGCATGTTAAGCATACATATCGCACTTACGGGTAATCACCGCTCATATTCGGTATCGACCATCCATTCTCATCGTTATGC
>JAGHDS010000139.1 GCA_021159845.1 Anaerolineae bacterium | reverse complement strand
CTGTCAAGGAAAACGGATTATACTTCAGCGCGGGGGCAGGGGGGTGAGTGTGATGCCAGCTGGTGGTAACGGGACCGGGATGGGCAGGCCTGTAAGAGTGTGGAGCGCGGGCAGGGGGTATCTACTGGGCCGAGGCGGGCGTCCGCGTGCTGTGGCGGCGTTCCGGGCGTTATGATTCGCATAAGTTTTCTTAGACGAACCAATAAGGCAGTGAAGGAGAGGGGAGGGAGGAGTGCCGGGATGGATGCACGTAGGAGTCCGGCCCCAGGCCCGGATCGGCTCCGGGCCGGCTCGGGTCGTGCCGCGCGGAGATCGCGGATGTTCTCTATATATTATGATCGCTGCGCTCTGTGCCCTATCATGCTGTGTCACGACATCTGCACCTTATCCTTCCCTGGCATTTGCTCTCAATGCCAGGTGTGCGGTGTTCTCCCCTGCCCTACCGCCGTTATCTACAAGCAATATATAATGCAATTATAACCGATAGTTTGTCACGATTTATGGTGTGCCCCCCGTTTTTACTCAGTATAGACAATAAATTTGTATTAGATAGATAATTTAGGGGATATGTGACTGTGCTTCGGAAGCCAGGCTACCGACAAACCAGTCCCCCATACCTACAATGAAATCGCTTATCTCCACACCGTGCTTCTCTGGCTGTCCCCCCAGGGACATGTAGCTCGTGCTTCAATTTCAAGGAGAAAACGCTTATGCTCAGTAAGAGAATGGAAGAGGCGATCAACGACCAAATTCAGCGTGAGTTCGAGTCGGCTTATATCTACCTGTCGATGGCCGCCTACTTTGATTCGATCAACCTTCCCGGATTCGCCCATTGGATGAAGATACAGTTCCAGGAGGAACAGGCTCACGCTCTTAAGTTCTACGAGTTCGTCTATGATCGTGGGGGCAAAGTGGTTCTCAAACCGTTGGGACAGCCGCCGGTCGAGTTCCAGTCACCTGTGGATGCCTTCGAACAGACCATGGCCCATGAGCGGAGGATCACCGGACACATTAACGACCTCTATGCTCTAGCGATTGAGGAGAAGGACTTCGCCAGCCAGTCCTTCCTCCAGTGGTTCGTTGAAGAGCAGGTGGAGGAAGAGAAGAACGCCAGCGATATCCTGGAGATGCTCAAGCGGGTTGGCGACCACTACCATACGTTGCTCATGATCGATCGAGAGCTGGCTCAACGGCCGGCCCCGGCGGAAACGCAGGCGGACACGGCAAGCGAATAATCGGGAACTCATAGTCGGTAAGAAAGCGAGATGAAATGGCAAAAGTGACGCGGGAAGTAGTGGAGAGGGCCGGGGTCGATGTGGACCAGTTGGTGGAGCTGCTGGTTAAGAACGCCGCGGCGGAGCTCACCACTTATTACTATTACACGATTTTGCGGGTGAACCTCATCGGGCTGGAGGGCGAGGGCATCAAGGAAATCGCCGAGACAGCCCGGATCGAAGATCGCAATCACTTTGAGGCGCTGGTTCCGCGCATCTACGAGCTGGGTGGCGAGCTGCCGGGGAGCATGAAGGATTTTCACGACATCTCCGCCTGTCCACCAGCCGACCTGCCGGCGGATCCCGCGGACGTCAAGGCCATGTTGACGGTGTTGGTGGAAGCAGAGCGCTGCGCGGTGCGGGGGTACACCCATATCTGCAACCTGACCGCCGGCAAGGATCATCGCACCTATGATCTGGCTTTAGCGATCCTCAACGAGGAGATCGAGCACGAATCGTGGTTCTCGGAATTCCTGGGCGAAGGCCCCTCCGGGCACTTCATGCGGCGCGGCGATACATCCCCCTTCGTTTCTAAGTTCCTCAGGTAACAGCATACTGAACAGAGGCGCGTGGAGACGCAGAAGATGAGGGAACTCACGATCGAGGAGCTGGCTCAGTACAACGGGCGAGATCGTAAACCCGCCTATATCGCTCACAGGGGAAAGATCTACGACGTGTCTCGTAGCTTCCTCTGGCAGGGTGGCAGGCATCAGGCAATTCATGACGCGGGCACCGACCTGACCGCCGCCCTAGAGCAAGCGCCGCACGGCCCCGAGCTCATCGAGGAGTTCCCTCTTGTTGGGGTGCTGGTTGAGGGGAAAGAACATGGGTAGGTTATAGGAAGCCCCCCACTTCCCCTTTCGACCAATGGTCAGTCATGGTTCATCAACAACAAGGAGGGAGGTAGTCTATGAGGCTCCGTGACGGCATCCGGGAAGCGGATTGGAAAAAGGAAAAGCATGTCCCCGTGATCGAGGGACCGGAACGAGTAGACGCCGATACGACCTTTGATGTTAGCGTGAGCGTCGGGAAGGAAATTCCCCACCCCAACACGACGGAACACCACATTCGGTGGATTTCCCTCTACTTCCAGCCGGAGGGTAGCCAGGTCCTCTATCAGGTCGGGCATGTTGAGTTCTCCGCTCCGCAGGCGACGTTCTCGATGAAGACCAACAAGTCGGGCACGCTCCACGCCCTGGCGCTTTGCAACATTCACGGGTTATGGGAGGGCAGCCGAGCGATTCAGGTCGGCTAGGGAAGCCCCTGAGAACGAAAAGACGGCACACATTTAGGGGCGAGCCCGTGGTGTGCCGTCTTCTTCTTTTTTGGGTGGTGTAGCGCTGGTGGGGATAGCTAATTGGCTATGCGAACCACCCTCCTGCCCCACCGCTAGAACAACCGAGCAATTTCATCCACCCGAAAACGGGGGAACGGCTCCCGCCGGCCGTCCCGCACAGCCCATATTCCCTGATCGGCCTCCAGCACCCGGCCGATCACCGCCACCGGGTACCCCCCTGCCTCCATCGCAGTCTGCACTCGGGCAACATCCTCGGGCGATACGACGACCACTAAAGCGCCAGACGCGATCACACCCAATGGATCAAGCCCGAACTCGCGGCATAGCACTTGCCCCTCCGGCAAGATCGGGATCGCATCCAAATCAATCTCCAATCCCACATCTGCCGCCCGGGAGATCTCCAGGAGTCCTGTAGCCAGTCCTCCCTCCGTAGGATCGTGCATCGCGTGGACTTGAGCCGCATCGCAGGCCAACAACGCCGGCCGTAGCACGCTAATACCGGGATCATGCAAGAAGCCGGCCACCCGGTCCAACCACTCATCGCTGTAGCCACGCCGCTCCAGAT
>JAGHDS010000070.1 GCA_021159845.1 Anaerolineae bacterium | reverse complement strand
GTCACGGAAACGATCACGTTGCTATCGTCGAGAAAGGCTCGCAGAGAAACCAAGCTCCCTTCCATACCCGGCCGCAGGAAGATCCGCAACAGCTTGATCAGCAACTGGTGGAGAATGCCACGATCGGTATAGACAGTCAGATCATCAGGCTGCACGCGCCATTCCACGACATCACGCCGGCTGCCTGCTTCTACTAAAATCGCCACCGCCTCCTCCACCAGCTGTGAGAGGCTGAAGACCCGCGGCGCGGGTGACAACCGCTGTACAGTTTCCTGTACTGTCTCCGATGGCTGGGGCAGTGTGGCCTGGGGTGACGGTGATTCCAGCCAGGAACGCATGAGCACTGCCAGAGTAGCCAGAGCCCGCCTATGCTCACGGCGCACCTGGCGATCACCCAGAGACAGTTTTTCCTCGATTTCCCGCAGAGGGCGGCGAAGCACGTAACGGTCATAAAGGATCGTATATCGTCGCCACTCATGAGTCCCCTGAGGGACCCCCACACTAGGCCTGAGGCTCTTGATCGTTTCCGTCAGGATCGTGTGCAAGCGTAACCCACGAGAAGCAGCCTCGCCCTCCGCTCCACCCATTGGTAGCTCTTGCGCCAGCGGATGAGTCTCTAAATAGTCCAAATCATATAAATGCACCAACGCACTACGCAACTGATGTAAAGAAATCCGTCCACCCAAATGTCCTCCCAGCACCTACCTAACGCCCCATCAACCAGCCTCGCTCTAATAATCTAATAATCAGCGAGGCCATGCCATGCACACTTAAAACAGGCCTGCTCCGCCCGCGATAGCTCGCGTTAATAGTGCCTGCCCAAGGCCCCTTACTCCCGATCAAGGGCCTCTTGCAGCAACCTGCGGGCGATCCGAGGGTTCGCCTTCCCGCGCGTGGCCCTCATGACCTGTCCCATCAGCCATCCCAACACGTTGGTCTTACCGCCCCGGTAACGGGCAACCTCCTCCGGGTGCTCTTCAATCACCCGAGCGACGATGGCAGCCAGCTCGCCCTGATCGCTGACCTGCGCCAACCCCTCGCTCTCCACGATCGTCGCCGGGGATCGCCCCGTGCGAAACATGATGTCGAGCACCTGTTTGGCTGTATTCAAGTTAATGGTACTTCGATCCACCAACGTCTGCAATTCGGCCAAACCCGACGGCGTAACCTTCATTTCCGTGATCTCCAGGCCCGCCGTGTTGAGCAGACGGAACAACTCCCCCATGATCCAGTTGGCAATAGCGCGGGGCTCACCCGCATACTCCTGCACGGCAGCCTCGAAGAAATCGGCCACCGCTCGTTCCTCCGTGAGAAGATCCGCCTCCTTGCGGGCCAGCCCATAGAGCGACATAAACCGATCGCGCCGGGCGGCGGGAAGCTCGGGAAGCGCCCTCCTTAACTCATCCACCCACTCCTCACTCAATTCCAACGGGGGCAAATCGGGCTCTGGGAAGTAGCGGTAATCCTCCGCCGACTCCTTGCTGCGCTGAAGCACGGTGCGGCCGCGCTCCTCATCCCATCCCATCGTCACCTGCTTCACGGCCTCCCCACGCTCCAGGGCAGCGATCTGCCTGCGTATCTCATATTCCAGGGAAAGTCGCACGGAGCGGAAGGAGTTCAGGTTTTTGATCTCCACCTTGGTGCCGAGCTCGGTAGAGCCCACAGGCCTCACGGACACATTCACCTCGCAACGCATGGCGCCCTTCTCCATGTCGCCAGTGGACACGCCCAAGTAGCGCAAGATCTGGCGCAAGCGCGTCACGTAGGCATACGCCTCCTCCGCCGAGCGTATATCCGGCTCCGTCACGATCTCCAACAAGGGCACACCCGCGCGGTTGAAATCGATCAGAGAGTGTTCGCCCACGTGGGTAAGCTTGCCCGTATCCTCCTCCAAATGGGCCCGACGAATACGAATCCGACGCTTTTGGCCATCGGGCAGCTCGATCTCCAACCAACCATTGCGACACAACGGCAGCTCATACTGGGATATCTGATACCCCTTGGGGAGATCTGGATAGTGGTAGTTCTTACGGGCGAAGACCGCCGTCGACGCGATCTCGCAGTTCAGTGCCAACCCCGTGCGCACGGTCTGCTCCACCGCCTTGCGGTTAATCACCGGCAAGACCCCCGGCATCCCCAGGCATACCGGGCAGACATGCGTATTCGGCGGCGCCCCCGCGTAGTCCGCGCTACATCCGCAGAACATCTTCGACCGGGTGATGATCTGAGCATGGACTTCCATGCCGATAATCGCTTCGTACTCAGCCATGTCCTCGCGCTCTACCAGAAGAAATTTTCATCCCATCACGACTCGTCGGAGCAAAAGGGCACGACGAGGCCCACCTGATCCCCCGACCCTGCGTATACTGCCTTACCCATGCCGTTGTACGAACCGCGCCATCCGCTCCAACGCCTCCTCGATCTTCTCATAAGCAGTGGCGTAGGAACAACGCACATATCCCTCTCCGCCGGCGCCAAAAGCGCTCCCCGGGACAACCGCCACTTGTTCCTCTTCCAGCAACAGCGCGGTGAACTCCTCATCCGTCATGCCGGACAAAGTGATGGAGGGGAACGCATAGAAGGCGCCCTGGGGTTCAAAGCACGCCAGACCAATGCTATTCAGCCCATCCACGATCAGGCGGCGGCGACGGTCGTACTCCTCCACCATTTCCTGCACACAGGCATCGCCATCCGTGAGAGCAGCCAGTGCGGCCGCCTGCGCCGTCGTAGGAGCGGACATAATCGTATACTGATGCACTTTGCGCAGAGGTGCCAGGAGCTCTGCTGGCGCGGCGATGTATCCGATACGCCATCCTGTCATGGCATAGTCCTTCGAGAACCCGCCCAGCAGCACCGTCCGTTCCCTCATCCCCGGCAGAGTGGGCACACACACATGCTCCACCCCATAAACCAGGCGATCGTAGATCTCATCGGAGATGACAAGCAGATCGCGCTGCTGGGCCACTTCGCAGACGGCCTGCAGGTTCTCCCTGCTCATCACAGCACCCGTCGGATTATTGGGATAGCCAAGGAGGATGGCCTTCGTGCGCGGCGTGATGGCCTTCCGCACCTGTTCGGGAGTCACCTGGAATCGGTCCTCCACCCGGGTGACGATCGGGACAGCAGTGCCGCCGGCCAACACCACCTCGGCGGTATAAGCCACAAAACTGGGCTGCGGGACGATGACCTCATCGCCGGGATCCACAAAAGCCGTCATCGCCAGGTATAGCCCCTCCGACACGCCCACTGTGATCAGGATCTCCTGTTCAGGGTCGTAGGAAACACCATAAAGCCTCTCCAGATGGCGGGCGACCGCCTCCCGGAGCTCAATCGTGCCAGAGTTGGACGTATAATGAGTCTCCCCCCGCTGCAAAGAGCGCGCCCCTGCTTCCACAATGTGAGGAGGAGTCACGAAATCAGGCTCACCGATGCCCAAGGAGATGACTTCCGGCATCGTCGCGGCGATGTCGAAGAAGCGGCGAATACCGGACGGGGGTACTCGACGCACTCTCTCTGATACGAAATTCCTCACGTTACCTCCAATCCAGAAGGACCCAAAAATCGGCCCGGAGCATCCGGCATCCCATGGCTCTGCCGTTGCGAAAAACCGACAAGCCGATCATGAGGCAAGCTGTACATCCCATACATCAGCGATCAGATCATACCGCAGAGCGAACCATAGCCCGGCTTCGCTACGCACCCGAAAACAGATAGCGCCCGGCTCCCTCCAGCTCCTCTGCAGACGAACCGGGTGCCAATCCTCCGCCCAGTAAACGGCCACGGGCCGTCCCGGATAACTCGCCTCCGATCGGCATCGGACCGGTGCTTCAGTTCGCATCGCTGAAATCCACCTGCGACGAATCCCCTACATTCAGGCGACGGAACCGGCCGCGCACCACAGCGTTCTTCCCGATGAGCGATTGATCGAGCATCGTATCCTGGATATGAGCGCCCTCATCAATGATCGAATCGCGGATGATCGCATTCTGCACATGGGCGCGGTCAGCGATCGTCGCATACGGGCCGATGATGGAGTGCTCCACTTGAGCTGTCGGCGCTATGTAGACGGGCGGGACCACTGTCGTATTCACGAGATATGCCTTGTGACCGTTGTCTTGCAGTTTGGAGAGAAGATAGCGATTTGTGTGCAGCACCGTCTCCGGCTTTCCGCAGTCCTCCCAAACCGCCACCTCCTGCGGGATGAAGCAAGCCCCCTGCTCGATCATAAGCTGTAACGCATCGGCCAGATAATACTCACCCTTCGTCTTGATGTCCCGCTCCATCAACTCATCGATAGCGCGCATAAGCCACTGGCTATCCTTGATGTAATAAACGCCGATCACGGCCAGCCGGTGCTCATCCGTCTCCGGCTTCTCCACCAGGCGCACCACGCGCCCATTTTCCACCACAGCTACCCCGAAGCGACGCGGATCGGTCACCTCTTTTACGTAGAGCACGCCATCAGCATCCGCCCCCGGCGCAGCGCGCAGGTCCGTCTCGAAGATCGTATCCACGAAGATGATCAACACATCATCATGAACATACTCCCGAGCCAGCCAGATAGCATGAGCCTGCCCCAAGAGCTCCTTCTGCTCCACGTACCGCGCCGGGAACTTATAATGCGAATCCACGTACGCCTGGATCTGCTCTCCCAAATAGCCGACGATGAAGATGACCTCGTCAAGCTCCAGCCCGACTAACTTGTCCAGGATGTGTCCCAAAACCGGCTTCCCGGCCACATTGACCAGCGGCTTGGGTTTGCTATAAGTATGGGGACGCAACCTAGTCCCAAACCCCGCTAACGGGATAATGACCTTCATCGGCCTCACCTCTCACACATATGCGCCCGACACAAACGGCGGGTAAAACCCCTCGGATCCTCATGCCTGCAAGGGCGGACGGCGCTTGTGCCACTCCGTAGCTTGTTGGTAAGCATACGCGACCCCCAGGATGCGTTCCTCGCCGAAGGCCGGTCCGATGATCTGCAGCCCGATCGGAAGCCCCTCCTGGTCGAACCCACAGGGGACGCTGATGCCGCAAACGCCCGCCAGATTTACCGAGATCGTGAACACGTCGGCCAGATACATCTGTATCGGGTCATCGATCCGCTCGCCGATCTTGAAAGCCGTCGTCGGGCTGGTAGGACAGGCGATCACGTCGACCTGCTCGAAGGCCCGCTCGAAGTCCCGGCGGATTAGCGTGCGAACCTGTCCTGCCTTCAGGTAATAGGCATCGTAGTAGCCAGCGGAGAGCGCGTATGTTCCTAACATGATGCGCCGCTTGACCTCGGGGCCAAATCCCTGTCCTCGAGTGCGTCGGTAGCTCTCCCAGATGTCATCCGCCGCGATGGAAAGCCCGTATCGGACCCCGTCATAGCGAGCCAGGTTCGCCGAGGCCTCAGCCGGCGCGATGAGGTAATATAC
>JAGHDS010000057.1 GCA_021159845.1 Anaerolineae bacterium | reverse complement strand
AGGATGCGCTGGATGATACGTGCCTTGTCGTGTGCCTCGGTCTCATCTAGCGCGCCATAAATCCCCCCCGCGAATAAGGGGACGATTCCCAAAGCGCTTGCCTCTTGCAGGACATACACATGGTCCGTGCCCGACGCGAGGTATAGGGCGATCCCTCGCCCGGCCAGCGTCTCGAGGAAGCGTCGTGCTCCGGCGATCATCAGATCGTCAGGGGCGACCTCCCCACGTTCCAGCCGGCTCAGTCGCTCGCGGACTGGCTGCAGAAGCCGCTCGTTGTAGATCGCCTTGTACTCTCGGGCTGAACGGGGGTGCTTCGCCAACCCATACCGCCGTACGGCCTCTGCCAACCACTCCATTTGTCGGATCGTCAAAATCCCCGTGGATCGGTCTACGTACTCGGCCACCTCCTGCTCGATGGCCGCCCGTTGTTCGGGGGAAACCTCGGCGTCCTCGCAGATCATCTCCACCATCAGCGGCCGCATGATCGTTTCCCATCCCTGACGGATGGTCGAGATCGTACCGTCGAAGTCGAATAGCGCGTGTCGGATGTGACCTAAGGGGATATCCGGGTTTCGTATCTCCAGCCAATCGCAAGCGATCATGTGGTTGTCTCCCCCTGCTGTGCGATCCTAAGCCGCTCGCGGAGTTCGCCTGGGGAGGCCGTGCCGGTCTGATTCAGTTTCTCGACCACGACAGCGGCAGCCAGGTTCCCAAGGATCCCCGCTTCCTCCAGCGTGGCCCCAACGGCCAGCGCGGCGCTGGAAGCTGCCAGGAAGGCGTCCCCCGCGCCCACGATATCCAGGGGCGGCCGGACTGGGGCGGCCGGGATGTGAATCACATCGCACTCATCGCAGAGTAACACACCATCGGCACCTATCGTCACAAAACAGGGCCGTCCTGCCCGACGTGCCAGGGATTGGCCCATCTCTGAGACTGTTGTCCGGTCAAGCGCTTCCTCTAGGCTTCGACGCATTGCTTGAGCTAGCTCTAGCTCATTAGGCTTTAAGATCATCCCTCGAAACTCGCTGATATGCTTGCGGGAATCCACGATGAATGGGCGTTCTGGGTGAGCCTCGGCCAGCTCAATCAGGGCGGCGCGAACGCGTGGAGTGACCGTGCCAGGATCGAGCTGATCACCGATCACGACGGCGTCGGCTGTTTTCACGGCCTTGCGAGCCGCCGCGACCACGGCATCTTCCAGCTCGGCGGGCAGCGGCTCGACGTCCTGGAAATCTAGCCTGCTGTCTTCCTGCCAGACTCCGTCGTATCCCCGACGGATGGGCTTAATGTATGTGGCTGTCGTGCGCTGACTGGAGCGCACGACGGCGGATAGATCTATGCTTCGATCTATCAATTCGTGCGTCAGGATGTCACCTCGCCAGTCCTCCCCCAACACTCCAATCGCCTGCACACGTCCCACGCCCAACGCGGCAAGGTTGGCCGCGACGTTGGCTGCCCCGCCTGGGCTGTAGCTCTCGGCCACGATGGGCAAAGGGAATCGTGGCGTCTCGCGCGAGAGCTCCGATCGTGTCATGTCGGCGTACCAGTACGCGTCAAGACAGAGATCGCCGATGAGCAGCACGCGGGCCTTGGACAGCATGGATAGCAGCTCCTCCAACCGCTGGAACGTCAAAGTCCTCATGGCCGGTCGATTCTCCTCTCCTGGAGGTAGAAAATGAATGATGCGAGTTGGGCTATCGTCCCTTGTCCGTCCCAAAGAAATGATCCTCCAACATGGCGCAGAGCGCGTGATAGATTAGGATGTGCTGTTCCTGAACGCGATCGGTGCGTTGGGCGGGGACCTGAATGGCGACATCGGCCAGGCGGCTGAGCTCACTTTCGCGCTCGCCGGTGAGCGCGATAACGCTCATGTTTAGCGTGCGAGCTACCCACGCTGCGTGACATACATTGCGAGCATTGCCACTGGTGGAGATGCCCAGGAAGACGTCTCCTGAGCGTGCTAAAGCATAGAGCTCCTGGGCAAGCCCCATAGCACGCTGTGGATTATCATTATCGACAGCGCTGGACAACGATGGATTGATGCCCAGGGGAATCGCTCGCAGCCCCTGTTCCAGATGTTCCGCGATGAACTTGCCCTCTGGGATCGTGGCAAAGCGTTGACGGATGTTAGGTGGCAGGGGGCGCGGCCGCGCGTAGGATTTGAGCAGCTCGCCGGAGATGTGCAGCGCGTCGGCCATACTACCACCGTTACCGCCCAGGAAGAGGATGCCGCCATGTTTTAGGCTACGCGCGATGAGGATGAATGCCTGGGCCAGCGCGGGGGTTACATCTCTCAGGCTGGGGGCCCGGTTCAGCAACGCATCGAGCTGAGCCAGTGCAGCGGGGAACTCGCGTCTGAGGATTCCCACCGGGTCCTGGTCCTCGATGCGCCGCGATGGGACGGGAACCTGGCCCAACGCGGCGACCACGCGATGATGCAGGTTGGGGATGGTCACCTTGTGATCGCCGGTGATATGGAATCCCTTGCCTCCCAGCGATGTCGGCCGGTTGACGATGTTTTTGCGTGGCCGGTAGTAGTAGACTGGGTTGTCCGTGCTGACTTTGCTTCGGTAATCCCCGAGGGGGATGAGATCGAAATTGGCCGTCGTGATATGGGCGACGGTATGGCCCAGGTTCCGGGCGATGGACAGCGCCTTCAGGAACACCTCCGGTCCGATGACGGCCGACCCGAAATTGAGGAAGACGCCGCCCTCTAGCTCGCTCACAGAGGCGCAGTAAATCTTGAAATCCTGCCCGGAGGCCCAGCCGATGGCGCCAAAATCGCATTTGGGATGCTGGTGGATGATATCGGTGCCGATGGCCACGTGAACGGTGAGAGGGATGCCAAGCCGATAAGCTGTGTAGGCTACGCTGATGTCCCGGTGTCGGAACCGGTCATCTTGGGCCATGAAGTGCCCGATGGACTCGCCATAGCCCATGCCCAACCGCGCGCCCTCTTGAACCGCTTGGTTCATCAGGGCGCCGGTTTCCTCTGCCATGCCGAACGTGCCATCCTCGATGGAGGTGGCCACGTCCTCACTGGTCTCGCCGATGAGGGCAAGCTCGAAATCGTGGATCGTCCCCGCCCCATTTGTGGCGACATGGGTTACGATGCCGCGCTTCATGAGGTCAATGAGTACACGGGAAAGCCCACTTTTAATGACGTGCGCTCCCATCATCCAGATGACGGGGCGGCCCGCGCGTCGGGCGGCGACGATGCGCTCGGCCACCTCATCCAGGTCTGGGTTGTCGAATGGCGGGGCCGGCGCGTCCGGATCGACGAGATCGGCCAGTGTCACTAAGTTGCGCCGCTCGCCCAGATGATAAGTGCGGATGCCTGTCAATTCCAACGCTCGATAAGGCATGGGGTATTCACTCCTGTGGAAGTTACGTGTAGCAACGCCGCATAGAACTTGGCGCCCTCTAGAGCCTGCCGCATGGGTGGCACCGGGAGCGCCGTCCCTATTATCGCGCTGGGTCGTAGTGAGGTCAACGCGCGAGCGCACGGTGAGTGCATTTCAAATGGATGGCGGGATGCGGACACAGGCACTGAGGGGAGCACTCGGACGACTTTGGGAGAAGAAACCCGGCTCCTCCGAGGGATCGGGCTTCTCCTCGGTGTCCATTACTGGGCTCTCGGTGGGTGTCCTGATCCGCCGGCTTGCTCAGGCAACGGCCTTTATCGCTTTCGGCTGTTGACAGTTATTTGCAATTTACTGCTTGTATGTTGCCACATCCCTTGCCAAACCGATGCATCGGCGTTACAATCCCAGCATCAGAGGTCGGTTATGGGAGGAGAGCGTGCAAGAGGTTCAATCCTTTGCGCAGCGGATCGTTGAAAACGTCGAGCGCGTGATCGTGGGTAACCGCCGGGCGATTGAGTACGTCATCGTGGCCCTGCTGTGTGAGGGACACGTGTTGTTGGAGGACGTCCCCGGTGTCGGGAAAACCATGCTGGCACGGGCGATTGCCATTTCCCTGGGTGTTACATTCAAGCGGCTTCAGTGTACCCCCGACTTACTGCCCAGCGACGTGACGGGGGTGTCCGTCTTCAATCAGAAGACTCGGGAATTCGAGTTCCGCCCAGGGCCAGCCTTCTCCAATATCCTATTGGCTGATGAGATCAATCGGGCCACGCCGCGTACCCAGGCGGCCTTGCTGGAGTGCATGGGCGAGCGGCAGATCACGATTGACGGCGTAACCTATCCGCTGGAACGCCCGTTCCTGGTCCTGGCAACCCAGAATCCCATCGAATATGAGGGGACATTCCCCCTGCCCGAGGCACAACTCGACCGCTTCCTGTTCAAGCTGAGCCTGGGATACCTGGACGCGGCCGAGGAGTCCCGCATGTTATTGAACCTACAGCGCCAACATCCCATCGAGCAATTGGAGCCAGTGGTGGACGGCCGCCGCGTGCCGGAATTGGCCAGGCAGGTATGGGAGGTTCACGTAGACGATACCGTGCGTGACTACATCGTCCGCATTGTGCAGGCGACACGGCACCACTCCGACCTGGCTTTGGGGGCCAGTCCGCGTGGTAGCCTGGGGCTCTTCCGTGGTAGCCAGGGATTGGCCGCTTTACGCGGACGTGACTACGTCTTGCCCGACGACGTAAAAGAGCTCGCACCACTCGTCCTGGCTCATCGTTGCATCGTCCACCCAGAAAGCGCCCTGCGTGGCCGCACAGCCCCGCGGGTTATCGAAGATATTTTGGATCAGGTGGAGCTGGATATCGGCGAGTTGCATTGAGTGATTAGATACTCGGCATATACTGTTGCGATTGGGAATGCCGGACAGAGCCGGCCCCGAGGCTGAGGATGGATATCTCTTTCCTGATTATTTTGTTATTCGCCCTCTTCATCCTGCTCCGGCTGGAATTTCTCTTCTACATCATCTACGTCCTCTTCGGGGTATGGGTGCTGGCGCGATGGTGGGCAGCCCGAGCGCCCCGCGTCCTGAGGGTCGAACGGGTTTACACCGATCATGCTTTCCTGGGGGAACGTGTGCCGGTAAGGCTGCAGATTCGCAATCGAGGGCGTTTGCCCATTCCCTGGCTACGCGTAAACGAGTCCGTTCCCCTAGAACTACATGTGCCCAACTTCGTACGCCGAGTAGTCACACTGCCATCCCGTGGCAGTGTGGCGCTGGAGTACGTTCTGGAGTGCCGACAACGCGGCTACTATTCCCTTGGCCCGGTCAACCTGAATACGGGGGACCTCTTCGGCCTCGCCGAGGCACAGGTTCAAGAGCCTCGAGTGGATCATATCACTGTCTATCCTCGCATCATCCCTCTCTCCAGGCTGAGCATATCCTCGCAGTTGCCTTTCGGGGCTGTGCGGACCAGACAACGGTTGTTCGAGGACCCCATACGCATGATCGGCCTGCGGGATTACGAGGCAGGCGACCCGTTGCACCGCATCCACTGGAAGGCCAGCGCGCACGCAGGGGATCTGCTGGTGACCAAGCTGGATTCGGTGATCTCGCTGGAGACAGCGATCCTTCTTAATTTGCGTGCAGAGGAATATGACCCTCAGCAACGCATCAACGCCAGCGAGTGGGCCATTGTTGTCGCGGCTTCCATTGCCCACTACCTGACAGGGAAACGCCAACCGGTTGGCTTGTTCACCAATGGTCGAGATCCCCTTAGCGGAGATGGAGTGCCTATCGGTCTGCCGCCGCGTTCCGGTCAGGAGAGCTTGGTCAAGCTACTGGAGATCCTCGCACGCATCGAGCTGAACCAGCAGGCAGTGGTTCCGTTCGCCATGTGGGCCCGGGAGGCTACGATACGTCTGGGGTGGGGTACCACGGTTATCGCCATCACGCCTAAAGGTGACGAGGATACATGTCAGGCGCTTCACCGACTGCAGCAGGCCGGCCTAAACGCCATTCTGATCGTCGTAGAGCCCAGTCTGCAGTTTCGAGAGACGGAACGTCGGGCTCGTTACCTGGGCTTTCCGGCCCATCTCGTCGCATGGGAGAAGGATCTGGACATTTGGCGCGTGCCGGAGAACGCGCCTCAGCTTGTGAGGTGAATACGAAGTATGACATCCGAAGCGACGACTAAACAGGAAGTGGAAACTCAAGATAGTATCTGGCTAAAGGGCATCTTTCGTCCCATTATGGTGGCTCTGCTGGTCACCTGTCTGGCCGCAGGATTCGTCGCTGTGGCGCAGAGCGCCTCTCCAGGATGGGGGCGCGGGATCGCATTACCGTTTTTTGCGCTTGTCTCCGTAGAGTCTGTGTATACCACGCTGTGGCTGGCGTCCTCCACACAGCGTGACCGGCGCACGACCCGTTTCTACGCGGGTGAGGTCTTCCTCCTCCTGCTTGCCGCCCGGATCGTTGCCTTCTTCATCAAGGGAGAATGGCCCAACGGGGCAATCCTGGCCCAATGGCTGCGATCGCCGTTGAGCTTCCTGGATGGCACTACCACCTTCCTCTGGTTCCTGACGCTCCTGGTCTGGGGCGAGAGCACTCTCATGATGAGGACGCTAGAGCGTATGGGGTTGAAGCCGGATGAGCTGGCAATGAAGCCACTTCTCCCCGCTCGTGGTATGGACTGGAATGAGGTGCGCGCTCGTCACCCGTCCCGCAGTGCCCTGCTCGCGCGGTTTAGCGCCCACTGGCTATGGGGGGGATTGCTGCTCGCCTTTTGCGCTGGGCTATCGCGGGTGGAGCTGACGCCAAGTAGTGGACAATTGATGGGCCTACGTCACCTGGGGTTAACACCTCTGCTCCAGGCCGCGTTGGTCATCTACTTCTTGGGCGGGTTGTTGTTAGTCAGTCAGGGACATCTGGCCGTGCTGAGAGTGCGTTGGCGGTACGAGGGCACTCCGACTGATCCCAATGTTGTGCGACGGTGGGGGTGGCTGGGCGTAGGTGTGCTGGCGGTCATCGGCCTGATCGCCGCGCTGCTCCCGTTCGGCTCCTCCTTCATCCTCGCCCGAGCTCTGGTTGCTGTGATCAACGTTATGATGCAGATCGCTTATGTTGCCTTGTTATTGCTGTTTACCCTGTTCGGCTTGTTGGTTTCCTTCATTCACTTTGGGCAGACAGCCGAGCAGGGCGGAAGAGCTGAAAGGATTCCCCCGCCTGTCCCGGAGACAATGTCCAAGGGTGTCCACCTGCCGGACTGGCTCGGCGGCGCGATACTTTGGCTGCTCATGGGGGGAATTATCCTCTACTCCCTCATCGCTTATCTGAATGAGCGCGGTGTTCGGCTGGACGTGCGGCACCTGCGCCGCCTCTGGGCATGGCTCCAAACGTGGTGGTCGTTCTGGCGACGACGAGCCGAGCAGGTTGGGCGACGTGTCGGTGAGATCCTTACGTTGCGCCGTCCCGCTCAGGGAGGAATCATCCAAACGCCCTGGCGGTTTTTAAGCTTACGGCGCCTGGACACCCGCGGGCGAGTGCGCTACTTCTACTTGGCAATGGTGCGACGCGCATCTGAGCATGGCCTGCCGCGCCACCCGGCGGAGACGCCACACGAGTATGAGGGGAATCTGGAAGCAGGTTGGCCGGAGTTAGAGGCCGAGATCACCTCGCTGACCCAGGCCTTTATCGATGCGCGTTACACGACCCATGAGTTGGGGCCAGAGGATGCGAAGCGCGCCCAGGAGTTGTGGAAGCGCGTCCGATCGTTTCTGCGCCAACGTGATCGGCAGGATTCCGGTGACAGGGCCGATTCGCAAACTGCCTCTTGATACATTGGGAAGTTGGTTATCTTGATTTTGGGGTTCTTCAGAAACTTCAGAGGCCCGGTTTTTCATCGGCCGCTTTTGTATTTCCGTTCTGGTCAGTCCAGTTCTTCCCGTAGGTTTTGAGTTCCGACGAGCCTCTCGCGGTTAGGGGGGCTGGGGGATCCTATAGGTTCTGCGCATCGACCTGTAAGACCTGCCCCTCCCCCGCTGGTCCCCCGGAACACCAGGCGTGGGCGGTGCGTCTTGATCGCGCCCGAGTTGGAGCCCTTGGCCTTCTGACAAAGGAGCGTTTGGGAGATCCGCAAGCTGCCTAGGATACTTTAGGCCGAGGACCATTCAATCGGCGGATGACAGCGACGACCTTTCCTTGTATTTGAACCTGCTCGGCCGGGACGATGATCGGCTTATACGCGACGTTCGCCGGTTGGAGACACACGTGCTCGCCTTCCGCGTAAAAGTACTTGAGGGTTGTCTCCTCCCTATCCCGCAACCATGCCGCGACCATGTCACCATCTTGTGCTGTCTGCTGGTAGCGCAAGATGATGTAATCCCCATCGCCGACCAGGGCGTCGATCATCGAATCGCCGCTGACTTGCAAAGCGTACAACCCTCGCGGGTCGATAGGCAACAGATCGGCTATCTCCAAGGTATCGCCATCAAAAGGGTCTTCGTCGGGGACGGGGATCGGTTCGCCTGCTGCTATCCGACCCAGCAGGCGGATTCTGAGTGGGCGCTCCTGTGCATCCTCGCTTTGGGCGCGCGCAGGCCCCAATAGGCGGATACCTCGTGAGACATCGCGGCCGCGTTGGATGTATCCTGCTGCCTCTAACTTCCTCAAGTTGTAGTTCACGACTGATGTCGAGGAGATCCCCACAGCAGCTCCAATCTCGCGAATGGATGGTGGGAACTCGTGCTCCTCGATATATTGCTTGATGAATTCTAGAATGCGCTGTTGGCGCTCTGACAACGACATTCTATCCTCCTCGTTGGTAGGGATGATCCGTTTGGAAAATTTGTTCTACTAATAGTATAGCACGAACGCACGTTCTAGTCAAGTTATTTCCCAAAATTTCCCAAGTTCGAGGGCATTTTCCCTAGGGCTTAATCCAGCGGACGGGTTTCACCCGTCCATTGTGCTGTTTGTGTCCCCTGGGGTGCCGGGGGACTTGCTCTGTCTGGTATCCTTGCTGCCTTGTTGCCACTTGGTAATGATCTCTTGGCGTACAGACAACTGTTTGTTGCATAGGCATCTTTTGCTTGGTATACTGTCCCCGCCGGGGAAGAGCCATATCCTTTAACCTCATGAGGAGGGCCTTGTTTATGGCTGGCACGTTAAAGGTGGGGATTATCGGCGTGGGAGGCATCGCCCGCACGCACATGCCGGGATGGGCAGCATCTGAATATGCGGAAGTGGTGGCCGGGTGTGATATCGACGAGCATGTCCTTCAGGAATGGGGGCGAGCAAACGGGATCACGCGGCTGACGACCCATGCGGAGGATCTGTTCCGAGATCCTGGCATTGATATCGTCGATATTTGCACCCCTAACATGTACCACGCGGAGTTGACGATCGCAGCGCTGGACGCGGGGAAGCATGTCATCTGTGAGAAGCCGTTGGCCCCCACGCCCTCCGAAATTCAGCGGATGATCGCAGCACGGGATCGTTCTGGCAAACTCCTGATGACTGCCCAACATTTTCGGTTCATGGGGACCTCCCGCGCGTTAAAGGCGGAGATCGACGCCGGCGCGTTGGGGGATGTATACCACGCGCGAAGCTGGATGCTACGCCGGGCGGCGTTGCCAGCACGACTTTCTTTTGTCCTCAAGCGGCATAGCGGTGGTGGCCCCTGCATCGATATTGGTGTGCATATTTTGGATCTGACCCTTTGGCTGATGGGGAATCCCAAGCCGGTAGCTGTGACGGGCGTTGCCCGCAATGAGCTGGCGCGACATCCAGGCGCGTTCAGCTCCTGGGGATTGAGGCCAGTCCCATCGGAGATGGATGTAGAGGACTTCGCAGCGGCCTTTGTGCGCTTCGAGAACGGTGCCACGCTCATCCTGGAAGTGAGCTGGATGTTGCATCACAATACGATGACAGCGGATCGCCAGATATGGTTGTATGGGACAGAGGGAGGTGCTCACTGGCCGCAGTGTGAGATCCTGAAGACCAATTACGAGACGCGTCAACTATACAACCAGGCTCTCCAACTCACGCAGGACGCGATGGAACCCCATGCTCTGGAATGT
>JAGHDS010000095.1 GCA_021159845.1 Anaerolineae bacterium | reverse complement strand
ATGAGAGGGTGCTTTTCTTCAAAGCGGCGAATGGATTCTTTTACAACCTCCTCTCGTGCAGGCCACATCCAGGTGGCATAGCTTACCGTCACCGGTTTCGTGGGCGCTGGAGTGACGCCCACTGTTTTCTCGACCTTAGCGGCTTGAGGAGCAACCGGTTGGCAAGCTGCCAAAACTGCACCGCTGATGCCGACTGCCGAAAGACGCAAGAAATCCCGCCGTGTCATTCGCTTATTTGTCGTCATCTTTCGTACCTCCTGTGACTTTGAAGAGGATGCCGGCCTGTAGGTCGGCAGAACGGAAGAACCGCAGACTCTCGCGTCACCATGGTAATGTGGTATAATGATAGGGGTAGAGAAAGTTGGAATGGGAGCGGTAGCATTGCCTTCAAGAATATTATACCTTAATATCGTACTGGAGGCCTACGGATTCTTGCCAAACTCCTGCCATAGACATGCCGTCTTCTAAACCGGAAGAGAGATGAACAAAACTCAGGACACATATCGGCCCGGCGAACTACCGGAAACGTTTGTCGACCAGGTCAAGCAGGCTCTGGAGCATTTATACGACTTCTCGTTCCTCCAGCATCACCCGCTGGCGCAGGGAATAGCTCGAGTAGCCACGCGCGTGGGTGAGATCCCTGGCCAGCTCCTGCGCCGCGAGCTGATTAGCGCCATCGAGGCCCTCAACCCCGGCCCCGATGTCCCTTTTCGCGCGCCTCATGCCCGGCTCTACAATCTTCTCCATCTGCACTATGTGGAAAGCATGACCATCCAGGAATCCGCCCACGAGCTCGGAATATCTCTTCGTCAGGCATACCGGGATCTACGCCGTGCCGAGCGGAGTGTGGCCATCGTGCTGTGGGAACGATACTTACAGGACGCTCACGCGGAGAGCGAGGAGCCCCGCGCGGTCGAACTATCCTCGCTGCAAGCGGAGATGGCGCGGGTAGAACCCAGCCCCAGCCCTGCCGACGTCCGCCCGCTGCTGCGGCGAGCCCGTGAAGCCGTCGAACGCATGGCGCTCCAAAGGTCTGTTCACATCCGGCTCGAGCTGCCACCTGACCCCGTCATCGTTCCCATCGACCAACTCGTCGGACGACAGGCTCTGACCGGGATCCTCAGTCGAGTGGTGCAGCAGGCCCGGCCTGGCTGTGTAACCGTAACATTACAAGTGGAGGACGAGTGGGCCGTCCTATCCCTGGTGTATCGCCCGGCTGATGCCCCTGTATTCGATCTCCCTTCGGCGGTGGTCAGGTTACTGGAGAAGCAAAGTTGGCGGATGCAATGGCTGGATCAGGAAGATGGATCCCGGGTCGTCATGCTGCGCATGATGATGTATGGTCCGGCCGTATTGGTCATCGACGACAACGAGGGACTAGTCGAGCTGCTCCAGCGGTACCTCACCGGGCACGCCTGTCGCGTGGTGCCTGCGTTCAGCGGTCGAGAAGGGCTTGAACTGGCACAAAAGACCAGCCCTGATGCGATCGTGCTTGATATCATGATGCCGGAAGTGGATGGATGGGAAGTATTACAGACACTGCGCACTCGCCCGCAGACATCCTCCATCCCCGTGATCGTCTGCTCCGTTTTCAACGACCCGGAGTTAGCTTATTCGCTTGGGGCATCCCTCTTCCTACCCAAGCCCGTGCGGCGTGATGATGTCCTGAACGCGCTTCGAGAGCTGGGAGTGGTCTAAAGCGTGGAGCGTGGAGCGGGGAGCGAGGGGGCGGGGAGCGTTTACTTCTTCGTGCCCCTTGCATTTTATTCACCGCTTATCACGCAACAGCACCGCCCACTTCCTTTGGCACCGATCGCTCATCATAGCGAGGCTTCAACACATCCGAGATCGCTTTCAAGCAACGTAGAACCTCGGTGGGGCGTAACCCATCGGCCCGATGGACGAGCAACCGGGTGCCCATTTGCCTCGACGGATCCCTAGCGTAATCCACTGCGGTTAATAGAACGACGGGGATACCCGCCAACTGAGCATCCTGTCGCATCTCCTCAAGGAATTCGAACCCATCCGCTCCCGGCATAGCCAGATCCAGAAAGACGAGGTCCGGGCGGCTCGCGCGCATGGCCTGAATCCCCTCCGTCCCATCATAAGCGTGGCGGACGTGGAACCCATTGTCCGCCGTCTCCAGCATTCGAGTGATGAGCTGGCAGAACCCCCGATCGTCATCCACGATCAGCACATCGCGAGCCCCACCCAGGCGTTCGATCGTCTCCAGAAGCTGCTGTTGAGTGACCGGCTTGCTCAGAGATGCCGCCACTGCCAGCTCACGTGAGAACCACGCATGGCTGGGCAGAGAGCACTCGATGACAGGGACAGGCGCCCGCGTCTCGCAGTGCTGCACTGAGGGCGTATTGGGAGATACGTTGCATATTACCATATGCGGATGGTGAAGTGCGATGGCCTCTTCTAGTTGTCCAGCGTCCGGCAGCTGGATGATGTCGAACCCGTCGATATGCCGACGCACGATGGCAGCCACCGCGGGATCCGGATCAAGTACCAGAACGCGAGGCCGTGATTCCGACCAAGGGAGCTCGATCGGACGTTCTACATGGAGATGGGATGCGGGGAGGTACTGGCCGGTGATGGGCAGGGAGAAAGAGAACGTCGATCCGACTCCCTCCTGGCTCTTCACCCAGATCCGCCCATCGTGAGCCTGCACGAAGTGCTTGCAGATCGCCAGTCCCAATCCCGCGCCGCTATGGCTACGACGCAGGGAATGATCCACCTGATAGAACTCATCGAAGATGTACGGCAGCTTGTCCGCGGGGATGCCTGGCCCGGTGTCGCTGACGCTGACGACGACCTCCCCGTCCACCCGTTTCGCCTCCACGCGCACCACACCCTCCTCCGTGAAACGCTGAGCGTTGGTCAGAAGATTCAATAGGACCTGACGAATGCGCGTGCGGTCAATCTCCAGGATGGGTAGGTCCGGTTCAATGTCCACCTCGAGTCGGACGGGACGGCCCCGGAAGAGATCACGGGCGATTTCGACAGCACCGCGTAGCAATGGCTCCAAGGGGGTCGGCTCTTTGTTCAGGGTGAACCCGACGATCTCAAACCGCGAGAGGTCGAGGATATCATCGATCATCTCCAACAGGTGGCGGCTGCTGCGGTAGATCTGATAAACGTCTCGGCGAAGCGTCGGGGGCCACTGCATATCACCGTATATCTCGGGGGAAAGATACATCAGCTCACTGAAGCCCAAGATGAGGTTAAGCGGAGTGCGAAGCTCATGGCTGATGTTGGCAGCGAACTGCTCCTTCATACGCCGGGCCTCCTCCGCCTGCCGCCGCGCCACGGCCAACTCATGCTGTGTACGCCGCTGGATCTCGTTGGCCAGCTCCAGTGACCGGAGCGCCCGGCTAAGCTCTGCCTGGTGATCTCGAGATATCTCCAGCAACCGATCGGCGCGCTGCTGCATGTTCCATGCCCACTGAAGCGCCATATACAACGTGTGTGCTCCCAGCCACCCAACGGCTAGACCCAGTGCCTGTCCGGCCAGCAACCCCCATAAAGGATAAGAGCGCACACCAATGTGTGTCCACCAGGCCGCCGCGCCTGCGATCATCCCCACAGTTGCGAGCCCGCTGCCCGGAGCGAGCAGGACACTGGCGGGGATCAGGATCAGGCTCAGAAAAGGCAACCAGGAGGCAGAGAATACTCGCATGCTTTCGAATAACGTGAAGGCGGATCCCCAGATCAAAAGTTGCCTGGCCAGCGCTGGATACCTCAAAACGATCGCCCGCGCGCCGATACCAAGCAAGAAGAGGATACACAGTAACTCAAAGAGGGTTATTGGGAAAGGGTTATACGGGAGTGTTAGCCACATGGCCGTGCCGCTGCCAAGGGTTAACAAAAGCGCCAGCCGAGACGTCAGCTGGCGGCGAAGATCCTCCCGGTTGGCGATGCTTTCCGTATCGGCAGCCAGATATGCACGAATCGTTTGGAGCATCCCTCCCATCCTTTGGTAAGACAAAAGGGGGCCGGGATTCGTTCCCGCCCCCTTATCTCCTCACCAAGCGCCCCTGGAGGGACTCGAACCCCCGACGACAGGGCTTAGGACGCCCTCGCTCTGTCCAACTGAGCTACAGGGGCAGCATGGAAAGTGTACCACAAATAGCGCGTTTCGACAAAGTTCCCTGACCGTGTAACTATTCACCGTTGGGGTAAAAGGGGTTAGCTGCACTGCATCCTCGTACATCGAGTCTCACGAAGTTGTGTGTCCCGCAGCCTCTCCTCCCCATCCTTAGAACTTCATCCCAACAATGGCTTCGAATTCCTCAATGCTTCCCTCGGATGGCGACGGGAGTGCTAGAACGTTAGAGGAACAAACCCTGGGCATCATATAGGGCTTTCCGGTATTCTAACGCAGACCTTCATAGAGAGGACGGCCCCTGTGGCTGCTTGCCTGGGTGTCCACAAGGAGCACCCCTATGGCAGGATTGCCGCGTGAGAGGAGAACACCCCCCATTGTCAACGCTATACCATGCGCTTCCCGCATGGTATGGTATAATGTGCGAGCCTTGAAGTTTGACCTCTCGAGCGGCCCTTGGCTGTCGTCCTTGGGGTCAGCCTTAAGAGAGCGTGAATCTTCCTCAACAAACCGACAGGGAGGAGGCTGCTGTGATGTGTGAAAGCACACCCATGATCCTCGTCTTGTTGCGTCCCAGCCTGTACGAGCTGCTCTTCACACCTGAGAGCGATCAAGCGCTGCGTGCGCTGGGAGACGTGACCTTCCACGAGAGCGAGCGTGACCTGACCTCCGATGAGCTGGCCGAGCGTATTCCTGGCTTCGACATCGTCGTTACCGGCTGGGGGACGCCCCCCTTCACCGATGAAGTGCTGGCCGCGGCGGATCGGCTGCGCCTGATCGCCCACTCGGCCGGGAGCATCAAGCACATGCTTCCGCCAGCTGTGTTCGAGCGCGGCATCACCGTCACCCACGCCGCCTCAGCCATCGCCCCGGCCGTGGCCGAGATGTCCCTGCTGCTCACCCTGCTTATGCTGCGGAAAGCTCATAAGCTGGATCGGATGCTGAAGGCTGGCGGCTCGTGGAACGAGGCGAAGCTCGCTGGTATGGGGCAGGAGCTGGCGGGTATGCGTGTCGGTGTGATCGGTGCTGGCTACACTGGTCGTAACTTCATTCGAATGCTGCGCGCCCTGGAGGCTGAGGTGTGGGTGTACGATCCGTATCTCAGCGAGGAGCGAGCGGGGGAGCTGGGCGTACGTAAAGTCTCGCTAGATGAGTTGCTTCAGAGTTGCCCCGTGGTCTCGTTGCAGGCGCCGTCCACCCAGGAGACTCACCATATGATTGGTGCCAGGGAGTTGGGGTTGCTCCAGGACGGGGCTGTGCTCATCAACACAGCCCGATCGTGGCTGGTCGATCAGGATGCGCTGCTGGCTGAGCTGCGGACGGGACGTATCCAGGCTGCTCTGGACGTGTTTGATCAGGAGCCATTGCCGGCTGACCATCCGTTTCGGAAGCTGGATAACGTCTTCCTGACCCCACACATCGCTGGCGCCACGATTCAGGCTCGCCACCGGCAGGGGCGGACAGTGGTCGAGGAGATCCGGCGCTTTCTTAGCGGTGAGCCGCTCCAGTATCAGGTCACGCGTGAGATGCTGGATATCATGGCGTGAGGAGATCTCCTATGGACGCTCTGAATATCGCTTTCATTGGCGCTGGTGGGTTCGCCAACCGGGTGCATTACCCCTCTTTGTCGGAGATGGATGATGTCCGGCTGGTAGCCGTATGCGATCTGGTGCCTGAGAAGGCGCGGGAGACGGCCGATCGCTATGGCATTCCCCGGTGGTACACAGATTATCACGAGATGCTGGCTCGTGAGGACATCGACGCCGTCTACGTCATCATGCCCCCGATGGGGCTGCGGCCCATCGTTGTGGACTGCCTGCGGGCGGGGAAGCACGTGTTCACGGAGAAGCCGCCGGGGTATCGCCTGGAGGATACCCGGGAGATGGCCCGCGTCGCCGCGGAGGAGGATCGCCTGACCATGTTTGGCACTAACCGGCGTTGGGCGCCCGTCGTCATGGAGGCGCGCCGTCGCGTCCTGGAGCGGGGAGAGGCCACGCTGGTCGTCGGTGAGTTTCACAAGCACCATTTGGGGGATCGGCCGTATTACGATACCGAGAGCTGGCTGCGGATGGATATCATCCACACTGTGGATACGATCCAATTCCTGGGCGGCCGGGTGGAACGACTCGTGACCAACACGCGGCGTCTTTACGGATCGGAGGCGACGAACAGCTACACGGCCCTCTTCTCTTTTGAAGCGGGCGGTTGTGGTGTCCTGTGCGCCAATTATGCCTCGGGGGCGCGGGTGGAGCGCTTCGAGATGCACGGGCGTGGCATTGCTGCCTACATTGAGGCGCCGCAGGTGGCGCGCATTTATCACGACGGGGCTCTGGAGCCGGATGTTCTGGATGGCCCCACGCTGGCTGGGAGTGATGCCTTCTATCGCACCTACGGATATTTTCAGGAGAGCCGTCATTTCATCGAATGTATCCGGGAGGAGCGTCAACCGGATACGAACTTTGCCTATGGCGTTGAGTTGATGGAACTCATCTATGCCATTGATCGAGGAGGGACCATTTGAACAGGAAGGATTCCGATATTCGGGTGTTGGAGGTGGAGCCTTTCTTTTCCAGGGAGAAAGCGCGTGAGCCGCTGAAGTTCGGCGCGGTGGTCATGGCGGAGGTGACCTACTGCCAGGTGCGGGCTCGCGTCGAGAACCGGCGCGGCCGAGTCGCCGACGGTTGGGGGGCCATCTTCCTGGCCGATTTCTGGGCCTTTCCCTCGCGCCAGGTGGATCACCCGGAGCGGGAGCAAGCCATGCGCCGGGTGACGGAACGATTCTGTCGCCGGGTGGCCGAGCATAAAGAGTTCGTCCACCCCATCGACATCTTCCTGGCCCTGGAGGATGACCTGCGGGCCATCGCGGCCGAAGTGTCCCAGGAGATGGCGCTGGCCGAGCCGCTGCCGTTCCTGGCAACGCTGGTGTCCGCCTCGCCGGTGGACGCCGCCATCCACGATGCGTTCGGTGTGGTCAACGGCATCTCGACCTACGAGGGCTACGGGCCGGAGTTCATGGCACACGACCTCAGCGCGTACCTGGGACCGGACTTTCGCGGCCGCTATCTGTCCGACTTCATCCGGCCGCAGTACGCGCTGGAGATCCCCGTCTTCCATCTGGTAGGTGGCCTGGACAAGCTGCGAGAGTCGGAGGTGTCGGCGGACGCGCCGCGGGATGGGTTGCCCAACTCGCTGGACCGCTGGATCGAGCGAGATCAACTGAAGTGTCTGAAGATCAAGCTGCGCGGCAATGATCTGGAGTGGGACCTGAACCGGGTGCTGGAGGTCTATCGGGTGGCGCGGGAGGTGCAAGAGAGCCAGGGGCGGGATGAGCTGTACCTGTCCGTCGATACCAACGAGCAGTGCGAGAGCCCGGCCTACATGGTCGAGCTGCTCCACCGGCTGCAGGAGGCATCGCCTGGGGCGTATGATGCGCTGCTTTATGTGGAGCAGCCGACCGAGCGGGATCTGCGGGCCCATCGGTTTGACATGCGGGAGCTGGCCGCGCTGAAGCCGGTGATCGTGGATGAGAGCCTGACGGGGTTGGAGGATATGGACCTGGCGCTGGAGCTGGGGTGGTCGGGCGTTGCGCTGAAGACATGCAAGTGCCACAGCATGGAGTTGCTCGTGGCCGCCCGAGCGGAGGCTGCGGGTATCCCGTACACGGTTCAGGATCTGACGAACCCTGGGCTGGCGCTGATCCACTCGGTGGGGTTAGCCGCTCGGCTACATCCGCTCATGGGGGTGGAGGCGAACTCCCGGCAGTACTTCCCGGCCACATCGGAGCCGGAGGCGGCCGTTCATCCCGGAATCTTCTCGCGGCGAGGGGGCGTGGTGCGTACGGATACCTTGCGTGGCCCCGGGCTGGGCTATCAGATTGAGAAGATCGATCGGGCGATCTTCCGAGCGGGATGACCAGGGCGGATGACGATGGAGGGAACCCATTGCCCCTTGTCCATCGCCATCCGCTAGGTGTGATCAGGTGGGGCCTGTTGTCCTTCTCCCGATTGGGAGGTCTCACCCTGTGGGGCCCTGGTTATTCGCCCGAAGATGTCAGCGGGGGCCGTACACCCGGACCTCGAACACGCGCGCGGAAGTGTCTCCGTTCGTCGCGTGCACAGTCAGCCGCACGCCGTCGGCCGTCACTGGCTCGAACCGGTGCACGATTTTGCGCTGGTAGTTGCCCTGTGCATCCACGACGCGCTTCCATGTTCCCCCTGAGTGCACCTCAATAGTGTAATCGCGCACCGTCTCCGGCTGGGGCCCTCGGATCATGTGCTCGTTCACCCACTTGACGTAGGTCAACGTCAGCGGACGGGCGAACCCGGAGTCGAAGGTGAGATGTATCTCATCGATCAGCGCGGGGCCTGGAAGATCGAGTTGCAGCCATTGTGGTAGTGGTTGTTCGGGATCTGATGCCCACTGGTGGGTCACATTGCCGACTTGTCGGGTCACGCCGCTGAGGACCATCTGCGGTGGGCTCTCGCGCTGGTAGCTAGAAGCCGTGACCGAGGCGTTGCTGGCCAGATCGGCCGGGTCGTTGGCGGGTAGCTGCAGGATATAGGCATCGTCTTTGAGCAGGGTTTGTTGCAGTTCCTGGGTGCGGTCGGAGCTGGCGGCCAGCTCTCGCGGCGTGACGCGATCGCGGGCGCATATGGCAGCCGCCGTGCCTACGGCTTGCCCCATCACCGCGCCCGTGGCCATGACTCGCGTGGACGCGAAGGCGATATGGCTGGCGCTGATATTCCGCCCCGCCATCATCATGTTCTCAATGTTGCGTGAATACAGGGAGCGCAAGGGTATGCTGTACAGAGGAACCTGGATCTGTGTGCAGGGATGTTCATCGGGCTGATCAATGCCGGAAGGCGGGTGGTAGTCGATCGGCCAGCCACCGTAGGCCACGCGATCGGGGAAGAGCGTGCTGTTTTCTAAGTCCTGTTGGATCAGCATGTAGTCGCCGACGAAGCGCCGGGATTCGCGCTTGCCGGGAATCATCCCGATCCATTCTAATGCCCAGTTATCTGCTCCGTGATCGCCGTCATTCTTGATATGGTCCCAGACCCCCAGGGCGATCGCCCACAGCTCATCTCGAATACGCTCATTATCCTTGATCGTATCCAAGTCTCCTCCCCATTCCACCCACCAGAATCCCCAATCGAAGGGGACATGTGGGCGATAGCGCAGGTCCTCCTCTGTGAACTTGCGGGCCCATGCCGGCGCGTGGAAGGGAATGGGGTGGTCGTATTCTCGCGCCATGAAGAGGATGGAGGAGCCCAGGACTTTGCGATCTGGCTTCTCGGGCGCGTACGACTCGCCGAACTCATCGCGCCCCTCGCGCCCAACGCGATATTCGGCGCCGGCCTCCGCGCCCAGCCGGCCATCGCCGGTGCAGTCGATGAACAGCGTGGCCTCGATGTCGAACTCGTCCTCCGTGGACGGCCGTGTGGCATGGGCTTCCGCTATGCGCGTCGGCGATGTCATCTTCACGCCGTCGAGATGGGTGTTGAGCAGGAGTTGGATGTTCTTCTCATTGCGGACGTATTCCCATAGAAGGAGGTCGAACATCGAGGTGCTGCGTTGGGGATTGCGCACGGCGTCATCCAGGCGAATCGCTTCGATGATCCCGCTCTCGCGGGCGTGAGGCCGGGATCCGCTGATATCCGCGCCGAGGATGTGAAGGCGAACCTCGCTAGAGGCGTTCCCCCCCAGCACGGGACGATCCTGGATCAAGACGACTTGCGCCCCGTGGCGAGCCGCGGCGATCGCTGCACATACACCTGCCATGCCTCCTCCGGCGACGACGACATCACAGCTTAGTCGGTGGTGGGACGTACTCATGCGTGCGCCTCCGATTCGGATGAAGATGCACGTGAAGGCATTTCGGTCTTCACGTGTAAGTGAAATAGGCTGTCGCTGTACAGTCCGTGTCCATTACAACTCGGACCCAGTGCGCGCTGAAGCCGGTCGGGAACTCATGATGGACATACCCGCCCGCTGGGACTGTGATTGTCCCGTAGGTCGCCCAGGTCTGATTGCCCAGGAAATCTATTTCGATCGTGAACTTCACAGGACGATCCGCCCGGTGCATTAGGTGCAATGTTTTGTGTTCGAAGCCGGTCATAAGGAATGGATCGGATGGAACGCCGGCCGCGACCTTTGTCTCCCACCAGGGGCCGCCCCAGCCTTTAGGCTTGCCGAATCTCCACAGATCGTCCGTCTTGCCGAACCATAGGTTCGCCTGGGGCTCGCCGGCGAGCAGATTGGCGTCGAAGATGGGCGTGACCTGATTCCCTGCCAGTACCAATAGTCCGCGCCAGGAGCAGAAGTCTGGGATGATACGCAGATGGGTGGCGATGGGGCGGACTCCCCATATCTTGCCGTCGAAGGGAACCGGGGACAGTTCGTAGAACATGCCGTTACAGTCCATCAGATAGCGTTCGCTCTCTACCTCCCGGATGCGGGGCCATTCCGTTTGCCAGCCGTGTTCCCAGGTGTGACTGGCCTTTGGAAGGCGATAGGTCTGCCATTTCCCGTCGATGAGGACTTTTAGGATGGCAGATGCGCGGTCCCACCCGGTGGCGAAGATTACCTGTCCCCAATTGCGCCGTCCTGTGACCTCGTTGAACGGCTTATACTCCAATATTTCCCATCGGGCCCCGTCCCATTCCGCCAGACGGCCGGCCGTGCGCTCCTCTGGCCAATCGCTCTCGGCAAAGGTGTTGTTGGCGACAACCACACGGCCTTGGCCCGTGTGTCCGCCCTTGAAATGCGCCCAGGTGTCTTTGGGAATATCGAGCTCGTGGACCAGGTCAAAGAGCTGCCGGGCGTGTAGCGTGTGCAGATCTACCTCGATGAATTCCCCTTCCATGCCCAGGAAATATACCTTGTTTTCGGGGTCCTCCAGGTGCTCCATGGTCGCCGTCAGACGAATATCTACGAGGTCCTGGATGGTGCGGACATTCCCATGCACATCAATCACGTGTGGGCCAATGATGAGTTGATGGGATTGGGGGTGGATCATGCGGTTGGCATAAGTGCCGACCACGCTTTCTGGATGTTTGCGGATACAGAATTGGTCGTCGATCTCGAACAGGCCGGTGCCAGCGCCGGTTCTTGCCTTATGTGAGACGTAGGTGATCAGCCATAGCCGGCCTGCCCACGGCATGAGCGCACCGATGCCGCCCTCGGAGCGCACGGGCAGCAGATCGGCCTGCACGGTTAGATCGGGGATGACCCCGCTAATGTTCAGCGGATGAGTAGTCGAACGTGACTCGGTATACATATGGGCCTCTTTTGCAAGTAGGTTGGGATCTATGTGGGTTCATGGTGGATGAGTGGCCTCGGCTATCCCTTCAGCCCCGATAGCGTGACACCTTGGACGAAGTAGCGCTGGAAGATGGCGAATACGATGAGCATGGGGAGGACCATGAGCACCGAGGCCGCCATGAGTTGATTGTAGAGCGATCCTTGGCCGGGCATGGCTGTGAAGGTGTAGAGCCCCAGTGCCAGGGTGTGCAGCCGTTCATCGTTCAGATAGAGCAGTGGGCCGATGAAATCGTTCCAGGCCGCCTGGAATGAGAAGATGGCTACCACGATGATGGCGGGGCCGGAGAGTGGCAGTATGATGCGGGCCCAAATGTTAAACTCGGACGCGCCATCGATGCGCGCGGCATCTACCAGCTCATCGGGGATGGTGAGGAAGAACTGGCGGAGGAGGAACACATAGAAGGGATTCCCGAAGAAGGTCGGGACGATCAGGGGCAGGAATGTGTTAATCCATCCCAGTTTGCTGAAGCCGATGTACATGGGCACCATGCGCACAGCGAATGGCAGCATCATCGTGCTGAGTAGGACGATGAAGAGTGTGTCGCGGCCTGGAAATCGCAGCCGCGCGAACCCGTAGGCTACAAGCGTGCACGAGGTCAGCTCGCCGATCATAGAGAAGACGGTGATGATCGTCGTGTTCCTGAAGCTACGGCCGAAATGCCAGAATTTGAGCGCCTTGGTGTAGTTCCCCCACTGCACTGGGTTGGGAATCCATTGGGGAGGCCATTTGCCGATTTGGGAGAGTGGCATCAGGGAGGATGTGAACAGCCAGAGCAGTGGGATGAGGAAGATGACACTGAGCGTGGCGAGCGTCAAATAGGTCAACCCTAGCCCGATTCGGCGTCTCCATAGCTTGCCCATACTGCGGCGTCGAGGTTTTGTTTGTGTGGCAGCACCCATAATCACCTTCCTAACCACCGTAGAAAACCCATCGGTTTGATGTCTTCACTAGAAGGATCGTCAAGGCCAGGATGATGAGGAAGAGGATCCAGGCCAGGGCGGACGCATACCCCATTTTGAAGAAACGGAAGGCGTTATCGTAGAGGTAAAGCATGTAAAATCGGGTGGAGTTTAGCGGTCCGCCATCGGTCATGATGAAGGCCTGGACGAATACCTGGAATGTGTTGATGATGTTGATGACCAGGTTGAAGTAGATGGTGGGAGTCATCATAGGAATGGTGATGTGCCAGAGCCGGCGTAATGCATTGGCCCCGTCCAGCTCGGCTGCTTCGTAGAGGTGTTGGGGAATCCCTTGCAAACCGGCGAGAAAGATCACCATGTTCCCGCCAACCCACCAGACGCTCATAAGGATCAATGCGGGTTTGGACCACTTCGGGCTGGTCAGCCAGGGAACAGGACTGATGTGGAGCAGACTCAGCGCGTAGTTAATCAACCCGAATTTGGGATTCAGCAGGTAAAGCCATAGGACGGTGGTCGCTACCAGTGGGGTGATGGACGGGACGTAGAAAAGTGTTCGCCAGAGGGTCAATCCTCGGACTTGGACGTTCAAGAGCAAGGCCAGGATGAACCCCAAGATGATGCGCAGGGGAACTGCTCCTATGACGTAGTAGGCCGTGTTCCCCAGGGATTTCCAGAATAACGGTTCACGGGAAAGGGCTCTCGTGTAGTTCTGTAAGCCGACCCATTTTCCCGGCTGTAGGATCGAGTAGGTGGTGAAGCTCAGGTAGAACGAAGCGATGAAGGGGCCGAGCACGAACATCAAGAACCCCAACAACCAGGGGGAGATGAAGAGGTATCCCAGGATTGCTTCCTTGCGGCGTGCCGCCGACATGTCGCGCCACCGGACGTGATCCTTGGTTTGAGGTGTGGCAATAAATGTCATGGCTCCTCTTGCCTCCTGTGAGGCGCGGTTGTGCTGCTCTTGGTGGTGACAGTGAGAGGCACGCTGGCCTTCACGCCAGGCAAAGGCCAGCGTGTGACACGTTATGCATGTTCGGCCCAGTACTCATCGAGGATGCGCTGTGCCTCGCCCGCGCCCCACTGTAGCGCTTCCTCTGGGCTCTTCTGCCCGTATGTTGCTTCCTCCGTCATCTGGCTAATAACCTGTTGGATTTGCGGTTGGACGGGCGTGATGGGCACCCATACATCCTGGCCCATGACGCCAAGGATGTCTTTCCAGAGTGGGTTGCCCTCGCCGGAGGCCGGGTCTTCGTTGCAGTACTTGAGTGGGGATGGGCGTTTCTGTTGTTGCAGGAACCAGCAAGCGCCGTCCTTCTCCGTGGTTAGCCACTTAACCAGCAGCCATGCTTCCTCCACATGCTTGACGCCGCGTGGGATGACGTAGCCCCAACCGCCATACGCGAGGCCGTGAGACTCACCGTTGGGGCCGTGAGGCACAACGCTCACGCCTAGCTCGGGGATCAGGTCAGGAGCGTAGCCTTTAATCTTGAAGAATTCCCACGACCCGTTGATCTGCATGGCCTCGTAGTCGTTGTAGAAGGGGCCGTTCTCCCATTCGCCGGTCTGGCTGTAGAAGGCGGCCACTTCTTCCGCCCCACCGTTGATGTTATTGGTGAAGTCGACCATCCATTTCAGGGCTGCCAACCCGGCCGGGCTATTGAACTGGATCGTCTTGAGATCCTCGCTGATCCACGTGCCACCGTTGTTGTAGAGCCAGAGGAGAAACGGATAGCCGTCACCCACGCGGAGGATATGGATCCCAACACGCTTGAGGGTACCGTTCTCAAACACGGTGAGCGCCTTGGCAACCTCCTCCAGCTCGGCCCATGTCTCCGGGGGCTTCTCTGGATCCAGACCGGCCTGGCGGAACCAGCGTTTGTTGCGCCACATCAGGTCCAGCGCCCCGCCGGTGGGTAAAGGGAGGATCCACGTCTTGCCCTTATATTGGCAACCTTTGAACTCCGCCACGTAGAAGAGATCCGCGGTGATGCCGTCTCGCTTCATCCATTCGTCCAGTGGCAGCAGGGCGTTCTGTTCCACGAAAGATGGCATGTCATGTCGCCCTAGCATGGTGACGTCGGGCGGATCGTTGGCGGCGACGGCGGTCAGGATCTTCTCCAGACGTTGGTCCCAGGGCTGCAAGGTTACTTCCACCTTGATCCACGGGTACTTTGCCATAAATCGATTGATCTGTTCTTCCATCAAGGGGACCCGATTGCCACCCCAGTGGTGCCAGAAGCGAATGGTGACCGGCTCGTGCTTAGCTTCCTTCCCTCCGGCCGCCGGGGCCTCCTCCTTAGTGGGTTGGGCAGGCGCTTGCGGCGCCGCGGCCGGGGCGCAGGCTGCAAGCCACGCACTGGCACCTGTCATGGCCGCCAAGCGCATAAACTCGCGACGTGTTAATCCTTTGTTCTCCATCGCTCTTCCTCCTTACAAGATGAAAATATCCCGTATGCACACGCTAAGGCCCAGATCGGCCTTAGTACCACCGCACGTAGGCTATGTGGAGTCCCGCACGACCAATTGGGTAGGGAGCACGACGTCCCATGATGCCCCGTGAGGATCCTGAATCATCATGCAAAGCTGTTGGGCTGCGACTCTTCCCATCAGGGGAATGTCGAAGTGCACGGAGGTTAGTGCTGGATCCGTGAACAAGCTGATCTCATGATCATAGAATCCCGTGATGGCGACATCGTCCGGCACGCGACGGCCCATCTCTCGCAATGCTCGCAGCCCGCCCACTGCCATGTGGTCCTCAGCAAAGGCGATCGCGTCGATGTGTGGGGCTTGCTCCAAAAGCCGTAGTGTTTGCCGATAGCTGGCTTCCATGCTGAACTCGCTGCTTACTACATACGCCGGCTCAAAAGGGAGCTCGTGGAGTGCCAGTGCAAGCCGATACCCGCGGAATTTCTCCGCGCTGGAGGTCGTCGTATCGGGGCCATTGACCAACCCGATGTGGCGCCTGCCTCGCTCTATAAGGTGGGTGACAGCTTGCTCCATACCGTGGTGGTAATCTCCCATGACGGAGCTGGCGCGCAGGGGACGAACATGGGATCCCGCGACGATGAATGGGACGCTGGTGGTCAGCAAGTTGTGTAATAGAGACCGGTTCACCAGCCCACCGATGAAGATCAAACCGGCGATTGTCGGATCGGACGCGTAGGGCTGGACATCTTGGTCCTCGTACTTGATGCCCACCACGCGAGCGATAATCCCGTGCGCTTCCAAGACCGGCTGGGCTCCCGCGATCACGGAGCGTTCCAGCTCGGCGGATATCTCTTTTGCGCTGACGTCGCCGTTGCCATGGGCTAGCCTGCTCTGAATCAGCAGCAGGACGGATCGAGGCTTGGTCGCGGACCGGCTTGGGCAGGTGAGGTGAATTTGGAGGTATGGGTGTGAATGAATTATGGGCGAGTGTGGGTTTTCTTTT
>JAGHDS010000064.1 GCA_021159845.1 Anaerolineae bacterium | reverse complement strand
TCCGTCACTTGTAGCATCCAAGGCTCATCCATCGGGATCACTCTCCCTTCGACTTGCGCTTGTCCTCCTGTTCAATGACGATTCGTTGGGCCCAGTCTTCTCCCCGTACGTAGATGAGCTGTATCTTCGCCGCCTTGCGGCCCACCAATCGGCGAATGCGGGTCATGAGTTCCTTGCGATACGTTTTGTTAAGCTGCCCGACGAAGGCGGAGTACTGGATGCGGTCGAGCCCGTAGTCCATACATAGGTCTGCGACTTTGGCGCGCAGCCGGTCATCTGGGATGTCGTAGACCACCAGGCATGGCATGGAAGCCTCCGAATCGACAAGGGGCGCTCACCAGCTCGCCAGGTACGGCGTGTATTCTTCTCGTTCCCCCCGCAAGTAGGTGGCCAGATGCCGGGCCTGGGTCTGCAGTATGGCACTGAGCTTATGCTTTTTGCCCTCGTAACGCTCGGAGCGGTTCAGCCTATCAAGGACGCGATCGGCGATCATCCGACGGGTTTCTTCCGTCAGAAAACCCTTGTCATCCGTTTTGATTGCCCTGCCACGGTTGACAATGCTTAAGATGGTGCGATCTACCACCGGCGCGCGGAATTCTTCAATGAGGTCCAACACCAGGCTGGGTTTTCCCGGCCGATCAACATGCAGAAATCCGGCGTAGGGCTCCAGCCCAGCTAGTAAGATCGCCCGCTCGACTTGGCTATAGAGCACGCCGTATCCATAGTTCAAAGCCATGTTGATCGGGTCCTTGGCCCCCCTCCCGCGGCGTCCCGGCCAATCCATCTGGTCGCGAAGCAGCAATCGAATGGCGGCCCAGTACTTCTGCGCAGCCCGGCCCTCCGCGGAGAGCAGCTCGAATCGGGCATCCTCGATCCTTTGCCCCTCGATCCGCTCGATCTCGGCCAGATGATCGAGAATCTCGCCTGCGAGAAGTTGCAGCTCCTGGTGTAGCTCGGGCTGCTTCTCGCTCCGGTATTTGGCGGCATATCGGATTAGCCGTGCCTGGTTCTCGATCTTCCCGGTAGCGAAGGCACGCGCGACGTGCAGGCCCCGCTCGTCGTTGTACGCCAGCATCTGAGCGCGGCGCGTTTGCACGGTCCCCACCAGGCCGACGGAGACCAGGGACGCGTAAGGGGTGCCGTGGCTGCTGACGAAGTGGATCGGAATCCCCGCCTCGGCGCAGGCGCGCACCGCATCGGCGCTGATGCTCACGCCGTTGGATCCGATGAGGACCTGTTCCAGGTGGATGAGCGGGGCTTGCACCAGCTTCTCGCCTGTCTTCAGCCGCTCAACCTGGAGCCGGCCGGAATGTTTGCGGATGAAAGTACCGAATTCATCGACGATCAGATGTCGGATGATGGGCATGGTGACCTCCGAATCAGCGATAGAGCGAGTCAGCGATAGGGCGAGTCGGCGACGGAGCAGGTCAGCGGCGGGCGTTTTGGCGTTGTAGTTCTGCGATAAGTAAAGCGATGATTTCGTCGATAAGAGCCAGTCGGTGCTCTAGCGCTTCCTCCGATAGGAGGTGATGGGCGCGCCAGTACCATCCTTTGCTCTCTCTCGCCGAGCCGATGGCGACCGAGAAAAACCAATTCCGTTGTTTCCCATAGCCTCGGCCGTGCCCTTCTTCGATGTTGGCGCTGATGGATCCTGCGCTACGAATGAGCTGTTCCGCAATGGCTCTTCCCCGCACGTCTCGCATGAATTTCTGGCAATCTTCCCAAGCGATCTCGTAGAAGAACAGTGCTTTGCGATATCCCAGAAATTGCCAGATGGGCTCGCGCCTCACTCTCTCATGGACTGTCGCCTGCCATTCCTCGTATGTCATACATTCCTCCCGCCGACTCGCTGATTCGCCGACTCGCTGACTCGTTGATTCGCTAACCGCTGATCTCGTACCACCCGTCTCCCTTCACCGCGTTCTTGCCCACGTGTGTCAGGGCGCCCCAGATGAGCCACGGGAGGAGAGGGGCCCAGTCCTTCGTCATGTAGGCGGCGTGTCCCACGAACCCACCAATAGGGGTGGATCGCCCGGTACGGGTGGAATAGCTGGTGAGATCGATCCACTGAGTGTCCTCACAGACAAGCTCGACGTGTTCAGCTTCAGCCAGCGCCGGCTTCACATGGATCTCGCTCGCGTCGCCGTATTCGCGGGCCAGCCCCTCGATCCGGTCTACCAGCCGGCCGAAGAAGGGACGGAACAGCGGGTGGCGGATCCGCTGGCGGCCTCGGGCGATAATGCGGGTGGGAGTCAGGAAGTGTAGTCGCACCTTGCCGTTGATCCGGCTGAGCCATCGCTCGCTCGCTTCCAGGACGTCGGCTGTGCTCACGGATAGCGTGGGAACCTGGACGGTCGTTCCCCCTTCGCCGATGAGCAGTTGTTCCTCCCCGGTAAGCGGATGAATGCATCGGATACTTACCATTGTGAACCGGCCTCGGCGCCCCTCGTTTTGGCTTAACCTGCGGCCTACCCCCACGCGTCCCATCTCTGGGATCGCCAGGATCAGGTAAGGAAGCAGGTTGATCGCCATGCCGAAGAGTGCGATGCCGAAGGTAAACGTCTCCCCGGGTTTATAGTGGAAGGGTGGCCGGCCGTTGTGCGGGTCGGGAAGAGGCGGTTCGATCGTGTAGGGCCGCATGGGGGTGCTTCCCCGCCACCAGCTTGCATCTTCTCGTGCCATGAGCCAGCAGACGGGGCAGACCGCCGAATGACCGGGGTCGGGATCGTCCGGTGCCGGGCAGTAATGGTGGCGCAGGACGCCGAAGAGTGCGCCGCGCAGCTGCCCGCCCGGCTGACGGCCGAAGGCGATATGGGTCTGCGCTCGAACCTCGATGCGTAGATGATGGCTGGTGAGTTGGGGAAGCCCGTAATTCGTCATCGGTATCCTCCTATCGGATCGGGTTGCATGGGACGT
>JAGHDS010000438.1 GCA_021159845.1 Anaerolineae bacterium | reverse complement strand
GCCTTCAATGACCCGCCTCGACGCGAGGGGAAGTATGAGGATGAGCCGCCGCCTCCAGAGGAGTACCGCAAGTTGGGTACACGGGTGGTGGACTTGCACCCGATGACGATCATTCAGAACGCGCGCACGTCGGGTGGAGGCGTGGTGCAGAACGTCCCCGTCCAGGCGGTCACTGTGGGGCCGGTCGAGACGTGGAAGGCGGAGAAGGTCTCGATCTGGCACGCGGGGAACCACGATAATCCATTCGGTATGCGCCTGACGACGCTGATGATCTCGAAGCGGATCGTGGACACCTCCGTCCCCATGTCCCTGCTGGCCGATCACCCGAACGTGCAGTTCAACTTCCTGCGCAGCGCGATTGGTACCTGCGAAGTCGAGATGCACTGAGCGTGGTGGATCACTCACCCTGGGCGGGTGGTAATTTGCTCCCCCGTCCCTTCACGTGGTAGAATGGCTCGCGATGGGCCTGAGTGCCCGATCAATGGCGAGTCGGTGCCCTACTCATTGCCGGAAGGCCCGGGCGAGTAGGGCTTTACTTTTGACGAGTGAAACGGCACCGGGTGGGGCTTGGGGCATCCAGTGCTTCGTTCGAGAGGACGTGACGGAGCGTCCCTCGTGCGTCAAAGATGCAATGGCGCTGAACCCCTACGGAGCCACTAGCTGTTCCTGTTCAGCCAGACTGTCTGATAGCCAGGTTATCTACAGGAGGGGGCGATGCGGTTCGCCGATCTGCTTGGGGATGAGGCATTGACGTTTGATGATGTGCTTCTGGTCCCCGGCTATGCGGAGGTTCTTCCGTCGGAGGTGGACCTTCGCACTCGTTTGCATGAGAGGATACAACTGAACATTCCGGTCCTGTCCGCGGCGATGGACACGGTCACCGAGGCGCGCATGGCGATCGCTCTGGCCCGGCAGGGCGGAATGGGAGTCATCCACCGGAACCTCAGCCCGGAGGAGCAGGCTGCCGAGGTGGACAAGGTCAAGCGTTCTGAATCCGGCATGATTGTGGATCCTATCACCTTGGGGCCGGATGCTACCCTGGCCGATGCCGAGGCGATCATGTCGCGCTACCACATCTCCGGCGTGCCCATTACGGATAATGGGCGGCTTGTCGGCATCCTCACCAACCGCGATATCCGGTTCGCCACCCGTTTTGATGCCTCCGTGCGGGAATATATGACGTCGGACGGGCTTGTGACGGCGCCGGTGGGTACGTCGCTGGAAGAGGCCAAGGAGATCCTGCACAAGTACCGGATCGAGAAGCTGCCGCTGGTGGACGAAGAAGGCCGTTTGCGGGGCTTGATCACGTACAAGGATATTCTGAAGAAACAGGATTTCCCCAACGCGGCGACGGATGATCAGGGCCGGCTCCTGGTCGCGGCGGCCGTCGGTGTGGGGGTGGAGCTCGACGAACGGCTGGAACTATTGCTGGACGCGGGGGTGGATGCCGTGGCGATCGACACCGCTCACGGCCACTCGGCCAATGTCTTGCGGGCCATCCGCCGCATTCGGATGATCGCCCCGGACCTGCCGATACTGGCGGGGAACGTCGTCACTCGGGAAGGGACGGAGGCGCTGATCGAGGCGGGTGCCAGCGCGATCAAGGTGGGCGTGGGAGCTGGTTCCATTTGTACCACGCGCATTGTGGCAGGGGCTGGCGTACCGCAGATGACGGCTATCGCCGAGTGTGCGGCCGTGGCGCGGCCGCGTGGCGTTCCCATCATCGCTGATGGTGGCATCAAGTACTCCGGCGACATCGTGAAGGCCCTGGCGGCTGGGGCGGATGCTGTGATGTTGGGATCGCTCCTGGCCGGTCTGGACGAGTCTCCTGGGGAGATGGTGATCTATGAGGGTCGGCGTTTCAAGGAGTACCGGGGCATGGGATCCCTGGGAGCCATGAAGGGGCGTGCCCGTGATCGCTATGCTTCCCTGCAGGACGCTGACAGCGTGGGAGGATCTGCCGGAAAGTTGGTGCCGGAGGGAATCGAGGGGCAGGTGCCGTACAAAGGGCATCTGGCGGATTACATGTTCCAGTTGATGGGGGGCTTGCGTTCGGGCATGGGGTATGTTGGCGCGGCGAATTTGCAGGAGCTGCGTGAGAAGGCGCGTTTTGTGCGCATCACCCATGCAGGTCTGATTGAGAGTCATCCACATAGTGTCTTTATCACGAAAGAGGCGCCGAATTATCAAGTCAGCCCTCGCTAAAGGGTGGGGCTTAATGCGGACGGCGTCGGACAAGGTCCGGTCGTTCGTCCCGGCCGAGGTGGCATCCTGGGGTGTATGGGTTGGATTACGTGTCAGCAAGCGGCAAAGGTGATTCATGGGCCGGCATACCGATGGGGCATCGGGGTATGTCGGCCTATTTTACGTTCGGCACGATGTGGGGATGAGACGGCATATGATCTATCGTGTTGATGTTTCGACGAGGCGGGGCGCTCGCGATGCTCGCGGGGAGAGCATCTTACCTCAGATTGAGGCGCTGGGCATTGATGGGGTGCAGTCCGTGTCCGTGACGAGTTTGTACTTCCTGCAGGGGGATCTCGACGGCCAGGCTGTTCAGCGCATTGTGGACACGCTTTTGCATGACCCGGTGGTCGAGGAGGCGGTCTGGCAT
>JAGHDS010000350.1 GCA_021159845.1 Anaerolineae bacterium | reverse complement strand
TCGGCTTGTGGTGGCGGCGCAGCTCCACTGCGCCGCCACCACAAGCCGAATTAAGCCCCCTTCTCCCACGCCTGGGAGAAGGGGGTCTGGGGGATGAGGACCATCCGCGGCCAAAACACTTGGATCCAGGCGCCTGTATTGAGTGTGTCTTCACCCACATCACTCACCGGATGCCAATTCGCGGCGGCACAACAACGGGAGATCACACTGCTTCGCTCGCAACGACCGCGCGGGCAGTTTCAAGGGATTTCCTTAATCGTCTACAGAGCCACCTTGCGAGGATGTCAGCGATTTCCACAGCAGACCCGCCAGCTTTCTCAACGGTGCACAGTTACCCCGAAAATCACTTTTTGCAGGCACTCCCAGAGTGTGTTAAACTGTTTTGGTATCTCGAGCCCGGTCGGGACGGGCCTAGCTGGGCAATTTGATCGGATATGGATGGGCACCAGTGCGTCGAAGAGAATTTCTGCTGATCATCATCGCGTGGGTGGTAGCGCTCGGTTGGCTCTCCCAACCAACAGCTGCCGCTCCGCTCAAACAGAAAGGTGCTGCGGTGATCACATCACCGCAGCCGTTCAGCGTCGTGCGCGGCAAGGTGACCATCGAGGGAACGGCGGTCCATCCCAATTTCCTGCGTTACGAGCTATACTACAGCCCAGAGCCCGCGCGGGATGATACCTGGGTCTTCATCGGGGAAGCGCACTTTAACCAGGTCGCCAACGGATTCCTGGGTACATGGGAGACACGAGCTCTACCCGATGGGCTGTACAGCCTGCGGCTGCGGGTCGTCCGGCAGGATTACAACTACGACGAATACATCGTGCGTGGGCTGCAGGTGGCCAACCACCAGCCCACCGACACACCAACGCCGGCCGCCACGCCCACACCAACGATGACCCCAACGCCAATACCACCGACGCCGACGATCGTTGTGGTGGCCCCTGTCATCAGCACGATCACGCCTGAAGCTGCGGCCACGCCGACGCCGGTTGCCGTCGCCCGGGCATCCCAGGCCGCCACGTCCGCGAGCCCAAAGAGCACGCCGGACATCCTCAGCCTACGCGGGATGATCCATGCGTTCTGGATGGGCGCTCGCTGGTCGCTGATCGCATTTGCCGTCGTTGGAGCGTTCTTCGGCCTGAAGGCGCTGATCCTGTGGGCCTGGCAACAAATGGCAGGAACAAAACGCAAATCGTAGGGCCAGCAGGCCGGTCACCCGATGCTGTGACCCTATGTGCCTTCACGCCATTACATATCTCGTGAGCAGGGGCTGGTCGTCTCGATTAGCCCCCTTTTGTGCTACCCTATGTCTGAGGAGTGCTCGCTTGTTCGGTACCGCGAACCATGAAGGTGAGAAGCCGGGGACACCCAAGATGATCGTCGGGCTGGGGAACCCCGGAGCGCGATACGCGCATAACCGACACAACGTCGGGTTCCAATGCATCGATATGCTGGCCGAGCAGCACGGGCTGCGCTTCGACCGGCAGCGCGATAAGGCACTGCTAGCACTGGGGCACATCGATTCTCATCGCGTCATATTGGTCAAGCCGATCACATTCATGAACGACTCCGGGGTGGCCGTGGCAGCCATCGCCCGGTTCTACAAGATCGCGCCGGAGAACCTTTTAGTCGTGTACGATGATCTCGACCTGCCTGTGGGGCGGATCCGGCTGCGTCCCCAAGGCAGTTCGGGCGGGCATCGAGGCGTGCAGTCGATCATCGACCGGTTGGGAACGCAATCGTTTCCCCGGCTGCGCGTCGGGATCGGCCGACCGCCCGGGCGCATGGACCCGATCGATTACGTCTTACAAGATTTCTCACCCGAGCAAGAGGAGATCATGACACAGGTACGGGACCGGGCCGTACAGGCCATCGAATGCTGGCTACGCCAGGGCATCGAAGAGGCAATGAATGCATTCAACGGCCCGTCCCTGTGACCTGCAAATGGTAGAGACAGATGAACCTGAGCGGGTTGCTGGATTTCCTACGCCATGTAGGCCCCTTTACAGACTTGCTAGAGGGCATTCGAGTGGGCGAGGCCCCTCCGGGGCCGTTGTCCATCCCCGTCAGCGCGCGAGCCTACGTCTCCGCGGGGCTGGCCGCGCTGCTGAACCGGCCAATCCTGATCCTGGCCGCGCGATCCGACGTGGCCACGCAATACGCGGAGCAACTGAGCGTCTGGGCACCCACCCCTGAGTCAGTGTTCCATCTGGCCGACGCTGACGCCCTTCCGTACGAACGCGTGCCCTGGTCTCGTGAGACACGGCAGGCACGCCTGGCCGCGCTGGTAGCTCTAGCGCGGGCTCGGGGCCGCACCCCGCAGGTCAGCGGCGAGCCTGTTGCACCACCTATCGTCGTGGCATCCGCACGGGCGCTGATGCAGTCCACCATCCCGCCGCGTGAGCTGCGAGCCTCGCTGCGCCCCTTGCGCCGTGGCCAACTGGTAGACATGGGCAAGTTGCTACAGACGTGGGTAGGGCTCGGTTACCGCTCCGTTACCATCGTCGAGGAGCCGGGCACGTTCAGCCGTCGCGGCGGCATCATCGACGTCTGGCCGCCCAACCTCTCCTGGCCCGTTCGCATCGAGCTGTTCGGGGATGAGATCGACAGCCTGCGATTTTTCGATCCGGCCACACAACGCACGCGAACTCATGTGCAAGCCGTCCTTATCGGCCCGGCCAGCGAGGCGCTTCCCCGCCTCGGCCCCACTGCCAAAGATCGGCTGGCCGCGCTCGACCTGGAACCATGCCATCCACCGGCACGCACGGAGTACGAAAAAGAGATCGATCAACTGCTGAACGGAGCAGGCTTTCGCGGTATCGAGTGGTACCTACCCTATTTGTACTCTCAGCCTGCCTCGCCGCTCCAGCACCTTCCCAAGGATGCGCTCCTCATCCTGGATGACGCAGCCGAGCTGGCCGCCACCGTGGCAGACCTGGAAGGCCAGGCGGAGCAGCTACGCGAGGACCTGATCAAGACGGGCGAGTTGCCGAACGGCCTCAAACGGCCTTATCTCCGCTGGGTGGATCTGCTCCCCATGATCGAGGAACGCTCACCGATCATCCTGGGCTACGGCGGGCTCGATGGCCGCCCGGTATCGCGCTCTTCTCCGCTAGCGCGCGCCTTCGTCCCCGGGCCTCGATACGGCGGGCGCGTGCGCCAGATCGTGCCGGAGGTCGCCGCGCAGCGCCGCGCGGGCGCGCGGCTCGTCCTGGTCACCCGGCAAGCTGCCCGGGTGTCCGATCTCCTGGCCGAGGCCGATGTCCCCGCGGAAGTCCGAGAGGAGATCGTCGAGCCACCAGCTCCCGCCACGATCACCATTGTGCCCGGCCAACTGCCCGAGGGGTGGGTGCTACGGCCGGAGCGTGCAGGGGCCGCCTCGGCCGAGGCGACAGCCGCCGATCATCCAGCGCCGTTACTGAGCTTCCTCACCGATGCCGAGCTGTTCGGCTGGAGCAAGCCCCAACCCCGTCGCCGTTCCCGCATACGCACCGTGGCACCCGAAGCGTTTTTCTCCGACGTGCAACCGGGCGATTACGTGGTGCACATAGAGCACGGCATCGGTATCTACAAGGGGCTGGTGAAACTGGAGGTGGACGGCAACCTGCGCGAGTACCTGCAGGTGGACTACGCGCAGGGGGACCGGTTGTACGTGCCCGTACACCAGGCGGACAGGCTGAGCCGATACGTAGGGGCCGGAGGCACACCACCTGCGCTGAACCGACTGGGCACGGCCGACTGGAACATCGTCAAGCAGCGAGCTAAGAAGGCCGTTGCTGACATCGCCGAGGATCTGCTCAAGCTCTACGCCGCACGCGAGCTGGTGCCCGGCCACGCCTTCAGCAAGGACAGTCCCTGGCAACAAGAGCTGGAATCCGCCTTCCCCTACGTGGAGACGGAGGATCAGCTCGTGGCCATCGAGGCGGTCAAGCAAGATATGGAGCAGCCCCGGCCGATGGATCGGCTAATCTGCGGCGATGTCGGATACGGGAAGACGGAAGTGGCGTTGCGAGCGGCTTTCAAGGCGGTGATGGACAGCAAGCAAGTCGCTGTCCTTGTGCCCACCACGGTCCTGGCACAACAGCATTACCGCACCTTCACCGAGCGGCTACGCCCGTTCCCAATTCGCGTGGAGATGCTCTCTCGCTTCCGGTCCCGGGCGGAGCAACGTCAGGTGTTGGAGGGGCTGGCCAACGGCACCGTGGACATCGTCATCGGCACTCACCGACTGCTCTCCAAGGATGTGAAGTTCAAAGACCTGGGGTTGCTCATCGTCGATGAGGAGCAACGCTTCGGTGTGGCCCATAAGGAGCGTCTCAAACAACTGCGCACGGAGATCGACGTCCTTACTCTGACGGCAACGCCCATCCCACGCACGTTGCATATGTCCCTGACCGGCGTGCGCGATCTGAGCACCATCGACACGCCGCCGGAGGAACGGCTCCCCGTGCGCACAATGATGGCGGAATACGATGAGACGCTCATCCGCCAGGCGATCCTGCGCGAGCTCGACCGCGGGGGCCAGGTGTTCTTCGTACACAACCGGGTACAAGGGATCACGCAGATCGCTCACCGTCTGGAACGGCTGGTGCCCGAGGCCCGATTCGCCATCGCCCACGGCCAGATGAAGGAGAGTGAGCTGGAGAAGGTGATGCTCCAGTTCGTCAACGGTGAGATCGACGTCCTGGTATGCACCAACATCATCGAGAGCGGGCTGGACATCCCCAACGCGAACACGATCATCATCAATCGGGCGGACCAGTTCGGGTTGGCACAGCTGTACCAACTGCGGGGGCGGGTGGGACGCAGCGCCGTCAGGGCCTACGCGTACCTGTTGTACGATCGCGGCAAGCAACTGAGCCCGGAGGCCCGGCGGCGGCTGGAGACGATCGTAGAGGCCAGCGATTTGGGCGCTGGTTTCCAGGTGGCGATGCGCGACCTGGAGATGCGCGGCGCGGGTGAGCTGCTGGGGGCCCGACAGCACGGGCACATCGCAGCGGTCGGCTTCGATCTCTACTGCCGATTGCTCGCTCAGGCAGTGCAGGAGGCCCGGGAGCGAATGGAACACGGCGGAGAGCTGCCCCCGCCACAAAAGAACGGACGCCAATCCGTGATGGAAGAGCCCATAGCCCCCACGGTCTCGCTCGACCTGCCGCTCTCGGCCGCCATTCCCGAGGATTACGTGCCTGACGAGGGATTGCGCTTTCAGCTCTACCGGCGGATGGCGGGGCTGACCTCCCTGCGTCAGGTGGAGGAGATGGCAAAGGAACTGGAGGATCGATTCGGGTCGCTCCCCACTGAGGTAGAAAACTTGCTCTACCAGGTCCGGGTGAAGATTCTCGCGATCCAGGCACGCGTTCAGGCCATCGCCCTTGAGAATCAACAATTGGTGCTGCGTTCGGATGCCCTCGAGCATGTGGACCGAGGCGCTCTGCAAAAGCGCCTGGGTGAGCACGTTCGAGTGGAGCGTCGCGCGATCTGGCTCCCCATGCGCGAGACATGGCAGTCGGACCTGATGCGCGTGCTGGAGAGGTTGAACGCTTGATTCTTCATCCCAGTCACCCGCGTTCTACGCCCTCGTCGTTCATGCACAGAGGTCCCCATGCCCTCTATTGGGCTGTCAACATATTTTAACTTGAGACCCTCTCCAGTTTGTGTGGGAGGAGGGAGGCAAGGGTACTTTCTGTTCGATGGTGAATCCTGACAACAATTTAAGGTGTCCTTTGACTGCATTGGAAGGTTGGCGGTACCAATTCTCTTGACAGATATCATGAGCAACCGTATACTAATGGCGTCTCAACAAGTAATGACCGCGATGAAGGCTCTTGGGAAGCCCCTGCGTTGAACCAGGCTCCCCGAAAGTCGTGAGATGTGCTCGAACGCCCCCCGTGTTAAGTATGGGTTTTCGTGTCGGTCGTGAGGCCGCCGGTTGACGTTTGTCCCCTCGCTCCTTGGGTCACCTTGTAATGACAATGTAATTTGGCGATAGCGTGGCTTAAGTATGGCTTCTCATTCCACATGTCGGAGGTATCATCATGTATCGAGAGCGTATTGCTCAGGTGTACAATTTACTTTCACCAAGCTACAGGCGCATTGCAGATTTCTTACTGGATCACTACCGTGAAGCAGCTTTTATGACGGCGGCAGAGCTGGGCGAGGCTGTGGATGTGGACACCACGACGGTGGTGCGATGCGCTCAACGTCTGGGCTACCGGGGCTACCCTGACTTGATTCACGATGTCCAGGCGCAGGTTAAGGCGGAGCTTCAGAGCTCCTATGAGCCGCTAAAAGGCGACAATAGCCCATCCGCTACGTGGCAGCGATCGTTACTACGTGATGTGGAAAATATCCAGCAAGCGTTGGGGCTATCCACTGATGTGTTGGAGGACTTGATTAAGACCCTGAAGTCCGCTCGACGTATTGTGGTGTTGGGGGCTGGGTATGGAGCTTATATAGGGGAAGCCTTCGCTACGATCCTGCGCGATTTGGGCCTACGCGCGGATTATGTCTCGTCTGAGGCTATGAGTCAGGCGTTTGTATTGGGCCAGTTAGGGGCGGAAGATGTGGTGGTTGGTATTGGCGCTTCCGTGTATGCCGGTGAAGTCGCTGCCGTGCTTCAGCTTGCCAAGGATCGCGGGGCAAAAACGGCAGGAGTATTCGGCTCCTACGCCAGTCCAATCGCCCGGGTGGCCAGCCTGAAGGTGTTCGCTCCAAGTGTCAGTGGTGGCCCATACGCTTCGCTGACGGCGATCACCGCTGTGCTTGTGGCGCTTGCCCAGATATTGGCTCTCGGTGATACTGAATCGCTTAGCAATCTCTTAAGTGAGTTCCAACGTAATTATCAGAACATCGCTATGCAGCACGATCGTGAGATCCCTGACCTTCGTGATATGTCGGATGGGGAGTCCGGAGGTATTGGATAAGCATTATTGACGGTGATGCTCCCGTCCTCTCTCAAAAGGATACACGATTTGGACAAAGGCACCCGAAAGGGATGCCTTTGCCTTTTAGAGGGGACAGTTCGCATCAGCGCGGGCAAAGCAAGGCAGTCGTTGCCGTAACTGCTGTGAAAATAGAATGGGTGAACGCTGATGACGCAGAAAAAGCCGATCTCGCAGATGAAAAAGGCAAAAATCAGGATGATCAGTGAGGATCTGCGTGCATCAGCGTCATCTGCGTTCTTATGCTCATCGTTATGCGGTGTGCCACCGCTCATGGGGACTGTTCACCGTCCGCTGCCAAAGCACTTGGAGCTAGGTGGATGTCCCAGATTGGCTCCTGAACACACTCTTGCAGGCTACCGGTGTGGAGTAGAATAAGGTATAATCTCTTTGTAAGAGTGGCGCTTGTCGTTGTTGGCTC
>JAGHDS010000102.1 GCA_021159845.1 Anaerolineae bacterium | reverse complement strand
GGAGGCAAGGTCATGGCTGATCGTGATCCGATAGGCCAGATGGTGCTGGCGACGCACCGTCACCGTCCACAGGCCGTCGCCCTGGCCGCCGGGATCGGGCAGGGGGCGATGAGCGAACTCGTCGACTCCATGCTGGCCCGGCTGGTTCAGGCCGATAGCGATACCCCGATCGTTCTCCAGAATCACGCCGATGCCTTTACTGGTGACCCATACGCCCGCTTGCATACAGAGCAGGCCGTCCGGGCCGTTGTCATAGGTGATGAATGGGTCCGCATGAATCATACCCCGTTCGAGCGGATACACGCCGCGGAATAGCTCACCCAGACCGTACCAGTGCCCGGCTGGAGCGAGGTGGGCGCTGTCCCGCCACTCATCAGGTACCTGGTCCGCCTGCCAGTGAACCGTGATGCCCTCCTCGTCAACGGCCAGGATCAGAGACAACGGACGGTTCGGATCGCTCGTAACCGCCGTCATGCGCACGCCCTCGCCGGTCAGCCGCACCTCGTCCAGAGATTGCGGCGTCAGCCACTCGTCGCCATAGCGAACACGGCCGAACGCAGGCCCACTCTTCCACACCTCTTCATCGCCGCGCAGTATGCGTAGCAGGGGTGGGCGACGGGCTACCAGCACGCGGAACGAGTCGGCCTCGATTGTGACCTGATCATCGGTGATCTGAAAGGTGGGCACAGACACCTCCCGTAAGCACAACTTAAGCGTACATACTGCACCGATGGGTAACCATTCCTCTTACTTGCTGGCAAGCACGGCGGGCTTGAGGCTCCAGCTCTGCAGTCGGGTGTGCAACGCTAATTTATCCAGTTCGAGGTCGGGGGAGTGTGGCTCCCATCCGGGCAGTCGTTTGTAGATAGCCTCGTCGGCTAACCGGGCGGCGATCTCCGGCTCCTCGGCGCCCGGGCTCAGCGTTACCTGCTCGGGCGTGCTGCCGCGGTCGAGGTCCAGGAAGAGGGTGCTCAGGAGACGCAGCAACGGCCCCGGGCCTGCAAAGGCGTCGCCAGTCGCAAGGGTGGTGGGCAGGTGCCCGGTCGCGTCGACGTGACCCACCAAATCCCGAAAGATCGCCAGCGCGTTCTGGAACGGGATGGTGATCGGCTGCTCTAGAGGAGGCGGTGGGTTGATCGGCCCCAGGACGTCTCGTAGCAACAGGTTGTCCGGCCGCTGCTGCCCGTCTGCCAGGTACAGCGTTGCCCGGGCGAGCACATCTAACGCCTGAGCAGGCGATGCCAGCGGGTTGTCCGCGCGGATGGCCTCGTTGTCCGCGATCTCTTGCGCCAGACGACGCACATCATCCCATCCGATCGAGCCTGTACCTGGGGTGAAAAGATCATTTAGCGAGCGCACCGAGATCAGCTCCACGCCCGGGAGATCGCGTATGGCCTGAATCGTCCTACGCAGGTTGCGCAGGCCGGTGACGTAGGCAGCATTATCCCGTTGGGGAGCAAACCGATAGTCGGCTGGGTCGGTGTTCTGCCCGTTGGCGAAGTTGAGTACATCCCAGAAGACTTTATAGCGCAGCCGCGTGGGGTGTGCGGCAAACAGCCCCAGGACAGCGTATCCTTTCTGTTGCTTCTCCTTGATCTCCTGAAGTAGCTCGGTCAATGCCTTGTCAAAGGCATCATCGTCGCAGTAGGAGTTTTCGCCGCCTGGTATGGAGACGTAATCGGAATAGCAAAGCTGTCCGGCGAACCAGCAGGCTCCCGTCTCCCCGGAGTGAGCGTGGGAGTAAATATTCGATGGGATGCCCAGCTGACGCGTGGCAGCTGGGATCTGAGGTCACCAGCTGGAGCCAGGGGTTCCCCAGGTGGAAGGGGGCATGCCGAGAATCCGGGTCAGATCACGTGCACCGGGCCCTTCCTGGTGCACGGCCTCCGCTACGCCGTCATCCCATCCCTTGTCGGCCAGGTACTCCGCGATGGTCGGATGGATGGAGTGGCGGTTCGTGTGGAGGCCTACATCGTGTTTACCCACGGCAGCGATCACATCATCGCGGCCGCGCTGCTCCCACAGCCGCGCCTTTTCCCCTACCACACACATCATCGCCGTGACGTCGTCCTCGCTCAGCGCCTTGGCGATATCCAGCGCCACATCGTCCGAGCCAGGGTGCACCAGATCTTCCACGTCAAAGCAGACATAGACGTACATGTGTCCTCCTTCGTGTAAGGCAGTATGAACGAGCACAGGTACTGCCTGACTTCGAGGTCTCTTTCCAGCCTACGCTCAACCTATCGGAAGCGTTCAGGTGCTCTAAAGCTTCAAGTGGCCGCCGGACGGTTAGAACCGGCGGTAAACGCTCTAACTGCTGCCGATCCAGGGTGACCAGAGTCGCACGATGGCGATGGGCAACGGCCGCATAGACAGCGTCAGCCCCTCGGAGCCGATATTTCGCGCCTAATCGAGCAGCCTCCTCAGCAAGGGCATCGTCCAGAGGCACCCATATTTGTCCTGGCAGAGCATACACAGCTCGGGCCAGGGAAATCCCTCGCTCAGAGTCATCGAAGACGCGAGCTAAGACGGCAGATATTTCCACCAACAGCAGAGTAGGGGAGAAGACAGGGAACGGATGCCGATGTACTCTCTCCAAGAAAGCCTGGCTCTCTGCTGAGCCAGATTCCCTTGAATTGAGGGCGTTGATGTGGACACTGGCATCAATGGTGAACATCGCTCACTCTCGACGGATCGCGTCCACCAGCGACTGAGTTCGCTGTTCGGTCGGCCAAGCCTGGCGCAGTGACTCTGCCAACCGGGCGTAGGCCTCCCATCCACCTGCAACAGCCTGCTTGCCAGCCTGTAGCATCGCAGCTTCGATCTCTTTGGTCTCCACAGGCAAAAGCAAGGCGATGGGGCGTCCCTGGTAGGTGATGATGTACTCTTCTTTTTCCTCCCGCACCCGTCGCAGCACCTCAGCGGTGCGCTCTCGTAACTCCCGCACCCCTATCAACGGCATCAGGTTCCTCACAAGTAGGAGCAAATGTATTTCAATCGTAGCAGCTTTTGTGTTATCAGTATACGTCCGAATGGCCCACTCGACAAGTGGTTTTGTCCGGTGTGCCGATGCCCGCTTGATTGCTTTACTCCGAGCGTATGGTAACCGATGTGGTCGCGTTCGCCCGCAGGGAGATCCCCTGACGCCGCCCGTCATCGGTGATCAACGTCACCTGGCGGTTTCGCCCCAGCTGCTCCAGCACCTCGATGCTCAATCCGTCGTCCTGCCGCTCGACCTGCGTGACCCGGCAGCCGTCGATACCGAAAGCCTGCTCGCGCGCCACATCCACGTAGACACCGCCATAGCGGTTCTCCACCCACGCGGCAGCCGCCAGTGCGCCACCGGCTCCCCACCCGAAGTCGGACCGACCGTGGGTGCCATTGATCCCGCTGTGAGCGAAGTTCTCCGGGCTAAGCCCCACAGGATAAGCTCCCCACGTGTGGGGGCTGACCTCTTTGTTCTCCGGCACCGCCATCAGCGCGAAGGAGGCCCGCAGCGCCGCCACGCCCCGCTGGAAGTACTCCGCCTGACCGGTGATGCGATACGCTTCCAGGTACAACGGTGCGAACACGGCCTGCCGGGAGTCGTTCCACTCGCCGTCCGTGTTCATGACGCCGAAGCCACCGAAGGTGTAAAGGTCCAGCCAGGGCGGGTTCCAGATCTGCTGGTAAAGGTTCAGGATGTCCAGAGCTTCCAGACTGCCCCGCAGATAACGCTCATCCTGAGTAAGCTCGTAGGCGCGCAGCAGGGCATGAGCGGCCCAATAGGCTGAGTAATTATTGTGTGGCAAGATGCCAGTGTGAGGATCCGTCATGTCCAGTGGCTTCCATGAGCAGGACCAGAACGTCTCGAAGTCCCAGTACTTCATTTGGGGGATGACCTCGGCCAGCAGGAAGTCGCAGGCGCGCACCAGAGCCTCCCGATATGCAGCTTCCTCCGTGCGTAATACCAGCTCGCCCAGGAACAATGCTGCCCCGCCCGTCTCCGCCGATTCCTTCAGCGTCTCCACCGGCGCGGGGTGCCCCTCCTCCTCGGCCGGCAGGTCGAACCACGCGGGGATGGCACCGGAGGGGAGCTGCGCCTCCACCAGGAAGTCGCCCAGGCGGCGAGCATATT
>JAGHDS010000088.1 GCA_021159845.1 Anaerolineae bacterium | reverse complement strand
GGGGAAGGAAGTGAAGAAGGGGGGGGGGTGGGGGGTGGAACGGGGTTCCGTCGTTAAAGAAGGGGCCGGACGGCAATCCTAAGCTGCTGCGCAAGATCGAGGAGATGAACCGGATGGGTGAGCGGCGGGTCATCAAGACGTGGTCGCGCGCATCGACCATTTTCCCGCAGATGGTGGGGCACACGATCGCGGTTCACGATGGACGGCGTCATGTTCCCATCTATATCACGGAGAATATGGTCGGGCATCGCCTGGGTGAGTTCGCGCCGACGCGGACGTTCCGCGGCCACATAGCGAAGGAGAGGTCGACTCGGGCGCGCCGCTAGGGCATGGGGTAGCCCCGTGCTCGTATCCGGAAGGCCTCGTGGGTTGAGGTTCAGCGGGGAGTTGGATTCTACGGGTGGCTTTTCGGATTATATCCGAGCGCAGAATGAATGAGGACAGGGGACGATGGCTTTTGAGGTACGTGCTGTCTATAGGTATGTGGGGATCTCCCCGCAGAAAGTGCGTCGGGTGATCGACTTGGTGCGGGGGAAACGCGCCGAAGAGGCTTTGGAGCTGTTGCAGTTCATGCCTCAGGCGGCCGCGAAACCGGTGGCTAAGACGATCGCATCGGCGATAGCCAACGCGGAGGAGAACTTCGGCCTATCGCGAGAGGACCTGGTTATCTCGCGCATTATTGCCGATCAGGCTCCCATGCGCCGGTGGCGGCGGTTTGGTGCCCGCGGGCGGTACAAGCCCATCCTCCGCAGAGCATCACACATTACGGTGGTTTTGGAAGAGGTAGAGTCGGCCTGACCGAGTGTTGACGGTTTAAGGAGGACATTTTGGGACGCAAAGTACATCCCATCGGCTTTCGTTTGGGCATCATCAAGGATTGGCGTACTCGGTGGTATGCCGAGGGGCGTCAGTATGCCGATCTGCTGGCCGAGGATCGCAAGATTCGCAAGCTCATCCGTGATGAGATGCAACAGGCTGGCATATCACAGATCGAGATCGAGCGCTTCCCTGGCGCTGTGCATGTGATGATTCACACGTCGAAGCCGGGCATCATTATCGGGCGCAAGGGAGCTCACGTGAATACCCTGCGCACCAAGTTGCAGGAGCTGACCGGCAAGCGGGTCAAGGTGGATGTGGTGGAGATCGAGCACCCAGAGCTGGATGCCTATCTGGTGGCGGAGGATCTGGCGGCTCAGTTGGAACGTCGTGTGTCCTATCGGCGGGCGATGCGTCAGGCCGTCTCGCGGGCGATGCGAGCAGGCGCTAAGGGGATCATGATCACCTGCAGCGGTCGGCTGGCCGGGGCGGAGATGGCGCGCTCCGATACGGTGCGCGAGGGGAGAGTTCCCCGTCACACGCTGCGGGCAAATATCGATTATGCTCAGGCAGAAGCGCTGACGACCTTTGGACGCATCGGCGTGAAGGTGTGGATCTATCTGGGTGATGTGATGCCTCAGCGCCGGGATGCCGAGGCATGAGGCGCCGATGGGCTGTGGCTTGGGCACCGGGTCGAGACGGGATGTGCTGGAGGAGCTGAGACGATGTTGATGCCAAAACGCGTGAAGTATCGGAAGGCGCATCGGGGCCGGATGAAGGGGATGGCCAGCCGAGGGAATAAGGTGTCGTTTGGGGAATACGGGCTTCAGGCTCTGGAGCCTTGTTGGATGACGAGCCGACAGATCGAGGCCGCCCGTCGCGCGATTGTGCGACACGTCCGGCGCGGTGGGAAGGTGTGGATTCGCGTTTTCCCTGATAAGCCGGTGACGCAGAAGCCGGCGGAGACGCGTATGGGTAGTGGCAAGGGTAATGTCGACCATTGGGTGGCTGTTGTGCGGCCTGGTCGGATTCTGTTCGAGATCTCGGGGGTGCCTGAGGATGTTGCGCGTGAGGCGTTGCGATTGGCCTCGCATAAACTGCCCATCCACACCCAGTTCGTGGCGCGAGCTTCCTTGCCCGAAGAGGTGGCTGGAGGTGAAGGATGAAACCCAGCGAGATCCGAGCTATGACGGATGAGGAGATCGCCCGCCGACTGGACGAGGCTTATCAGGAACTCTTCAACTTGCGTTTTCAACACACCACCGGTCAGTTGCGGAATACGGCGCGGATGAGAGAGGTGCGCCGTGATATCGCCCGGCTGCATACCATCCTTCGGGAGCGAGAGCTAGCGGCCTGGTACCAGTCGATGGAGGCGGAGGAGTAACATGCGGGGACGACGCAGAACATTGGTTGGTGAGGTCGTTAGCGATAAGATGGACAAGACGGTGGTCGTCCGGGTGGATCGGACTCGGCGCCATCCGTTGTACGGCAAGGTTATCAAGGTCTCCAAGCGCTTCAAGGCTCATGACGAGGAGAACCAGTGCCGCGTGGGCGATGTGGTGCGGATCATGGAGTCGCGGCCCTTGAGCAAAGAGAAGCGCTGGGTGGTGACCGAGATCTTGTCTCGCGGTGAGGAGATCATCGAAACCAACGCGTAGCAGGCGGAGACGAGGGTGACGGTATGATTCAACAGGAGAGTCGGCTCAAGGTGGCCGATAACACGGGCGCCAAGGAGATCTTGTGCATTCGAGTCATGGGGGGATCGACGCGCCGCTACGCCCGGGTGGGCGATATCATCGTGGCCTCGGTCAAGCAGGCTGCGCCCAATAGTCAGGTGAAGAAGGGAGATGTCGTGCGGGCGGTGGTTGTGCGCACGGCGAAGGAGTACGTGCGTCCCGATGGCTCCTACATCAAGTTCGACGACAACGCGGCCGTGCTGATCGATGCCAATAAGAACCCCCGTGGAACGCGCATTTTCGGCCCGGTAGCGCGTGAGTTGCGTGACAAGGGGTTTATGCGTATCGTGTCGTTGGCACCTGAGGTGCTATAAGGTTGTGTGAGGGAAGAGCGATGAAGATCAAACGGGGTGATCTTGTAGAGGTGATCAGCGGCGATGATAAAGGGGCTCGCGGCGAGGTGCAGCGGGTGATCCGGGGCAAGCGTAAGCTGTCTCGACGCTTGACAAAGAAGCTCGGGCGGACGACGGTGTATGATCCGAATTTAGATCGAGTCGTCGTGGCGGGAGTGAATTTCATCAAGAAGCACCAACGTCGAACGGGCAATATTAACACCCAGGTGGGCATCATCGAGCGGGAGGCGCCCATTCATGTCTCGAGCGTGATGCTGGTCTGCCCGCACTGCGATCAGCCCACGCGGGTGCGCATCCATGTTTTTGAGGATGGCACGCGGGCGCGTGAGTGTCGGAAGTGCGGCCAGTTGATCGATAGTTAGATCGCATCCATTCGTTTCCGAATGGGTGGAAGCAGGATCGGACGGAGGAGTGAAACGTAGATGCCGAACTTAAAGGAGCGCTACCGAGATGAGGTGGTGCCTCAGTTGCGAGAGCGTTTTGGGTATCACAACATTATGGAGGTGCCCAGGATCGTTAAGGTCGTGGTGAACGTTGGGCTGGGTGAGGCATTGCAAAACGCTAAGGCGTTGGATAATGCCGCCCGTGATATTTCCATCATCACCGGTCAGAAGCCCATCATCACCCGGGCCAGAAAGTCCATTGCCACCTTCAAGCTGCGCGAGGGAAATCCGATTGGGGTGAAGGTAACGCTGCGTGGTGAGCGTATGTGGAGTTTCCTGGATCGATTGTTTAACATCGCCTTGCCTCGCCAGCGTGACTTTCGCGGCGTTTCACCGGATGCGTTCGACGGCCGAGGGAACTATACGCTGGGGCTTCAGGAGCAGTTGATCTGGCCGGAGATTGATTACGATTCGATCGACAAGGTACGTGGCATGGAGGTTACCATTGTCACCACGGCCAAGACGGACGAGGAGGCGCGGGAACTGTTGCGCCTTCTAGGCATGCCCTTTGGGCGCCCAGTTCAGCAGGCAGCGTAAGGGGAGGGAACGTGGCTAAGAAGAGCATAATCGTCAGGGAGAGCCGGCGTAAGTACCCGACGCGGGTACGCAATCGCTGCAAGATCTGTGGTCGGCCCCGCGGTTATATGCGTCGCTTCGAGTTGTGCCGGATTTGCTTCCGGCGCGAGGCATTAGAAGGGCGCCTGCCGGGCGTCGTCAAGTCAAGCTGGTAAAATCCAAGGGTGCCCCGGCTTACTGGGCCGAGAGGGATCGTGAGCGGCCGCGTGGCGGGACGCAACGCAAGGGTGATGAAGGATGGAGTGGTAGCCTATGATGATGGATCCTATTGCGGATATGTTGACTCGTATCCGCAACGCCATAATGGTGAGACACCGGCAAGTGATGATGCCCAGCTCGAAGGAGAAGGTGGCGATCGCTCGTATTCTAAAAGAGGAAGGCTTTATCCAGAATTTTCATGTCACGAGGGATCAACCACAGCCTCAGTTGCGCATCATCCTCAAGTATGATCAGAATCGCAAGCCGGTGATCAGCGGATTGCAGCGGGTGAGCAAACCCAGCAGGCGAATTTATGTGAGGCGGAATGAGATCCCGTGGGTGATGAGTGGAATGGGGATAGCCATCCTGTCCACGCCGCGAGGGGTCATGACCGGGCAGAAGGCGCGTCGTCTGGGCGTTGGCGGTGAGGTGTTGTGCTACGTTTGGTAGTCGGTTTGATGCTGGCTGTAGGGGACGACGGCCGTGGGGCATGGTAGCCTGCGGGGTGGATGCCAAGGGCGTGTGGGGAGGTTAGAGCTGTGTCGCGTATTGGAAAGATGCCAATTCCCGTGCCCGAGGGGGTTACGGTTGAGATCGCACCGGGCAATCGGGTGACAGTAAAGGGCCCCAAAGGGGAGTTGACGCGGACGTTTTCGCCGGAAATGCAGATTGATCTGGTGGACGGCCAGTTGATCGTCAAGCGTCCATCCGACGAGCGGATGCATCGAGCGTTGCATGGGTTGACCCGGGCACTGCTGGCCAACATGGTGACGGGGGTTACCCAGGGGTACCGGAAAGACCTGGAGATACGCGGGATGGGGTATCGGGCGGACGTGGTGGATGGCCGTCTGATCATCCAGGTGGGGTATTCCCATCCGGTGGAGTTCGTGCCGCCTCCTGGCATTACCTTCGAAGTGGGCCGGAGCGGTCGTAATATCAGTGTGCAGGGGGTCGACAAGGAGCTGGTGGGGTTAATTGCCGCCAAGATCCGTGATGTGCGGCCGCCGGAGCCTTATAAGGGCAAAGGGATTCGCTATGTTGGCGAGTGGGTTCGCCAGAAGGCTGGTAAGGCAGGGCGCGTCGCGTAGCTGCATGTGTGAAGTATCGCCTAGGAGGACGGGGTACGTATGGCTAAGTTGACACCTAGGGAGGCGCGTTTGCGTCGGCATCGCCGGGTCCGGCGTAAGGTGTTTGGCACATCGGAACGCCCGCGGCTGAATGTCTTCCGGAGTTTAAATCATATCTATGCACAGATCATCGATGACGAACAGGGGAGGACGCTGGTTGCGGCGTCGACCCTGGACCCGGAGCTGCGGGGGCAGTTGAGTGGGCTGACGAAGACGGAGCAGGCTGAGAGGGTAGGGGAGCTGGTGGCGAAGCGGGCCTTGGCGGCTGGCATTACCAAGGTCGTGTTCGATCGTGGTGGTTACCTCTATCACGGTCGTGTCAAGGCGCTGGCTGAAGGCTCTCGGAAGGCTGGCTTGGTGTTCTAGTTGTCGGGGAGGATGTATGCCACCTAGAAGAGAAGGTAGACGGGAAGAGGAACGCGAGGAATTGGACGAGCGCGTCGTCGCGATCACGCGTACGGCGAAAGTGGTCAAGGGTGGTCGGCGCTTCAGCTTCCGAGCGGTAGTCGTGGTAGGGGATAACAAAGGCAGCGTGGGTGTGGGGGTTGGAAAGGCGCGCGGCGTGCCGGAGGCAGTCCGCAAGGGGAGTGAGCGCGCTCGGCGTTCCATGCGCAAGATCCCGTTGGTGGGTACTACGATCCCTCACCCTGTTATGGCGGAGTTTGGGGCTGCTAAAGTGTTGCTCAAGCCGGCTTCGCTTGGCACGGGCGTCATTGCTGGTGGTGGTGTGCGCGCTGTGTTAGAGGCTGCCGGGGTAAAGGATGTGCTCACGAAATCATTAGGCAGCACGAATATCCTCAATGTCGTCCGGGCGACGATGGCTGGGCTCGAGCAGCTGAAGGATCCAGAGGAGGAAGCGCGGCGTCGAGGCCGTCCGTTGGAGGATATTCAACCGTTCTGGATGCGAGGGAAGCGGTGATGGATGTGAAACGATTGCGGATCACATGGGTTAAGAGTGCCATCGGCTATTCCCAACGGCAGAAGGCGACGATCCGGGCGCTTGGGTTGCGCAGGTTGGGGGCCTCTGTCATAAAGGATGATACGCCGGTTGTGCGCGGCATGGTTAACAAGGTCCAGCATCTGGTACGTGTGGAAGAGGTTGAGGGTAATGAAGCTGCATGAGCTGCGTCCGCCTGAGGGTAGTGTTAAAAGGAATAAACGAGTAGCACGTGGGAACTCTGGAAGGGGAGGTACCTACGCGGGGCGTGGTCGTAAGGGCCAAAATGCTCGCGCCGGGGGGCGTGTGTCCCCTTACTTTGAGGGCGGTCAGTTACCTTTGGTGCGTCGGCTGCCTTACCATCGTGGCTTCACCAATATCTGGAAGATCTACTATACGCCTGTGAACGTGGGACGGCTGAACGTCTTCGAGGCAGGCGCCGAGGTTACGCCGGAGTCCCTGGCGGCGGCGGGGATCATCAAGTCGCCCAGGCGGCCGGTGGTCATCCTTGGCGATGGGGATGTGGATCGCCCGCTGAAGGTGAGCGCACACCGGTTTTCGGCCAGCGCTCGGGAGAAGATATTGGCGGCGGGTGGTGAGGTCACGGAGATCCCTATCCGGAAGATCCGCAAGGTGCTGAGGCAGAGCTGACAAGGGGGATTTGAATGCTCGAGGCTGTGCGAAACGCCTTTCGCTTACCTGACCTGCGCAACAAGCTGTTGTACACCTTCTTGATCTTGGTGGTATATCGGTTTGCTGCACATGTGCCGTTGCCGGGGGTGAACGCGGTTGCTCTGCGCAGGTTGTTTGAAAGCAACCAGTTATTGGGATTGCTGGATATGTTTTCCGGCGGCGCGATGGCGAATTTCTCCGTCATGGCTATGGGCGTTTACCCGTATATCACAGCCTCAATCATCTTACAGCTGCTTATGCCCATCATCCCTCAGTTGGAGGAGCTCTCCAAGGAGGGGGAACAGGGGCGGAATAAGATCAATCAGTATACAACCTGGTTGACCGTCCCCCTGGCAGCGTTGCAGGCTTTTGGCCAATCGACGCTGTTGCAGCGCCAGGGCATCTTGGCCGATTTCGGGTTGACGACGCATCCTTTGCCCACGATTACCACGGTCGTCTCGCTGACGGCGGGCACGATGTTCGCCATGTGGCTGGGGGAGCTGATCACAGAGCAGGGGATTGGCAACGGTGTATCGATCATTATCTTCGGCGGCATCGTGGCTCGGGTTCCCCAGCGGGTGGGGCAGATCTTGCTCAGTAATCCGACAGCCTTGATTACCTTCATTATCTTAACGGCTGTGACGGTCGTTGGTATCGTGGTCGTGCAGGAGGGGCAGCGGCGCATTCCGGTGCAGTATGGCCGGCGTGTGCGAGCGATGCGAGGAAACAGGCTACGGGTTGTCGGCGGGCAAAGCACGCACATCCCGCTTCGGGTGAACTCTGCGGGCATGATCCCACTCATCTTTGCCCAGAGCATCTTGCTCTTCCCTGGCACGGTGGCTAGCTATTTCCAGAATGCTTCCCAGGAATGGGTCGCTCGGATCGCGGCGGGAATGACGGCGCTTTTCAGCCCCCAGAGCTCGTGGTACTGGATCATGTACTTCCTGATGGTGATCGGCTTTACGTACTTCTATACGGATGTGATCTTCCGGCAACAGAATTTGGCTGAGACGTTGCAACGGCAGGGTGGTTTCATCCCGGGCATCCGGCCGGGTAAACGTACGGAAGAGTATCTGAACACAGTGCTCTCTCGTATCACGTTCGTGGGGGCTACCTTCTTGGGTGTTGTGGCTGTCTTGCCCTGGGTTGCCCGGGGCATCACATCGACCCAGACGTTGCTGATTACAAGCACGGGGTTGCTCATCGTGGTGGGCGTGGTGCTGGATACGATGAAGCAGTTGGAGGCGCAGCTTTTGATGCGCCACTATGAGGGGTTCATCCGGTAAGGCAGGCTGTGTGGAATGAAGATGAGAGAGGTGCTTAGGTGACAACGACGGGAAAGCCTCTGTATATCGTGTTGGTAGGAGCGCCCGGGGCCGGTAAGGGAACCCAGGCTCATCTGCTGACCCAGGACTTGGGGATCGCCCCTGTTGCTTCCGGAGATCTGTTCCGCGAGCATCTGAGCAAGCAGACTGAGCTGGGGTTGTTGGCCAAGCAGTATATGGACCGTGGAGAGTTGGTGCCGGATGACGTGACGATCCGGATGGTGATGGATCGTCTGGAGCGTCCGGACTGCGAGAAGGGAGCCATCCTGGATGGTTTCCCACGCACGGTTGCCCAGGCGGAGGCGTTGGATAAGGAGCTGGCCGCCAAGGGGCAAAAGGTGGCCTTAGTGCCTTATATCAAGGTGGGCGAGCCCGCTTTGGTGGCCCGTCTGTCTGGGCGTTGGATATGCCGGCAGTGTGGAGCGGTTTATCACACGCTGTTCAATCCACCTAAGCAGCCTGGTGTTTGCGATATCTGCGGCGGGGAGCTTTATCAGCGCCCGGATGATAAGGAAGAGACGGTTCGACATCGATTGCAGGTTTATTTCGAGCAGACTTTGCCTCTCATCGACTATTACCGGGAGCGAGGGCTCTTGGTTGAGATCAATGGTGAGCAGGCTATCGAGGATGTGCATCGCGACCTGTTGGCCGCTATTCAGAAGGTGATGTCGTAAAAGGCGGTACAGGCGTGAGAGTGGTGGGAAGACGTCAGGTCCACTTAAAAAGCGAAGAGGAATTGAGGCTCATGCGTAAGGCGGGGCGTATCGTTGCTGAGGTGCATGAGCTTATGCGTCGGCTTATCCGGCCTGGGGTTAGCACGGCGGAGCTGGATGCCGCCGCGGAGGAGTTGATCCGGCACCGGAATGCCATTCCGGCATTTAAGGGGTATCCGCACACCGGGCATAATGACTTTCCGGCGACGATCTGCGCCTCCATTAATGAGGAGCTGGTACATGGGATCCCAAGGCCGGATCGCGTCTTGCATGAGGGTGACATCATCAGCATTGACGTGGGGGCTATTTACCAGGGTTACTATGGTGATGGTGCCTGGACGTACCCGGTTGGGGAGATCAGCGAGGAGGCCCAGCGGCTGTTGGATGCTACAGAGGGGGCCTTGTTCGCTGGTATCGAGGCCGCACGGGCGGGAAGGCGCCTTGGGGATGTCTCCGCAGTTGTGCAACGGCACGTGGAGGAGCGTGGCTTCAGCGTCGTGCGGGAATACACGGGGCACGGCGTTGGGCGAGAGATGCATGAGCCGCCGCAGATACTCAATTACGTCAACAGGAGGGACCCGGATAGCCGCATTGTTTTGCGGCCCGGCATGACATTGGCACTTGAGCCGATGGTGAATGCCGGGACGTGGCGGACTAAGGTGTTGAGTGATGGATGGACGGTGGTTACAGCTGATGGTCGGCTGTCGGCTCATTTTGAGCATACATTTGCGGTGACCGATGGGGAGCCGGAGATATTAACTCGTTTATGACGATTGAGAGAGGTGGAAACGATGAAGGTAAAGGCTTCTGTGAAGCGGCGTTGTGAGAAGTGCAAGATCATCAGACGGCGCGGCGTGGTCCGCGTGATTTGCACGAACCCCAAGCATAAACAGCGGCAAGGGTAACGAGAGGTTCAGGCGCAGAATAGGAGGGTGTTATGGCGCGTATTGCTGGCGTGGACCTGCCGCGTGATAAGCGGGTCGAGATCGCCCTGACTTATATCTATGGTATCGGCCGTTCGACCAGCGGTGAGATATTGGAGCACACCGGGATCAATCCCGATACCCGGGTGAAGGACCTTAGCGAGGCAGAAATCGCCCGGTTGCGCGAGTTCATCGATCGCAATTACCGAGTGGAGGGTGATCTGCGCCGTGAGGTCAGCATGAATATCAAGCGGCTGACGGAGATCGGTTGCTATCGTGGCCTGCGGCATCGTCGTAACCTGCCGGTGCGTGGGCAGCGTACACGTACGAATGCCCGCACCAAGCGTGGTCCGCGGCGCACCGTTCCGGGTCGTCGGCGAGCACGGGCCAAGAAGTAGCCGTATGGCCATCCCGTGGGCAGCCGGGCTATGTCTGGCGGCCTCCGTTAGACCTAGAGGCGGATACGGGAAACATTAGGAAGATCTGCAGGAGGGAGAATGCCGAGACCAAGTAGACGTTCGGGGCGACGGGGGAGACCCCGTCGAGAACGCCGGATGGTGCCTGTAGGGCAGGCTCACATTCAATCCACTTTCAATAACACGCTTATTACGATCACGGACCTGGAGGGGGCCGTACTGACGTGGGCCAGTGCGGGTTCCGTGGGGTTTAAGGGATCGCGCAAGAGCACGCCATATGCTGCTCAGATGGCGGCTACTGAGGCCGCTCGTGCGGCGATGGACTTAGGTATGCGAGAGGTGGACGTCTTCGTCAAAGGCCCTGGCCCTGGCCGTGAGGCGGCTATCCGATCGCTACAAGCGGCGGGGTTGCGTGTACGTTCTATCACCGATGCGACCCCCATTCCGCATAATGGTTGTCGGCCACCAAAGAAGCGACGTGTGTGAGAGATGCCCTTCAGATATGTGACCTGTAAGGGGGGAGTGTTTTTGTGCCTTTTGCAGAACAGGGCGTTGTTGTCTGAGGCGTTGATGGAAGTGGTACGGAAGCTTACTTCAAGGATAGCCGTCGCGAGGGGGAGGAAAGTAGCCAAGCTGTAAACCCCTCGGATCAGAATGGAGGCAGGAGGATATCTTGGCACGTTATACAGGAGCCGTATGCAAGCTTTGTCGGCGAGAAGGGCAGAAACTCTTTCTAAAAGGTGAGCGGTGTTTCTCCCCGAAATGCCCTTTGGAGAAGGGGCGAAATTACCCGCCGGGTATGCACGGGAAGCAGTCCCAGTTCCGACGCAGGGAGTCGGAGTTTGGCTTGCAGTTGCGGGAGAAGCAGAAAGCCAAGCGCATCTATGGTGTGCTTGAGCGTCAATTCCGTCGGTATTTCCGGGAGGCCTTACGAAGCAAAGGGTTGACTGGTGCTACGTTGTTGATCCTTCTGGAACGTCGATTGGATAATGTAGTATATCGATTAGGCCTTGCGGATTCGCGGGCTCAGGCGCGTCAGTTAGTTCGTCATGGTCACATCGAGGTGAACGGTCGCAAGACCAATATTCCCTCCTACTTGGTGAAAGCGGGTGATGTGATTAGTGTGCGCGAGCGTAGCCGGAAGACTACATATTTCCGGGATTTGATGGAGCGCTTAGGTGAGAGGCCCGTGCCTGAATGGTTGAGCTTTGATCCGGATGCGCTCACAGGGCGGGTGCTTGCCCTGCCAACTCGCGATCAGATTGACGTCGTGATTAATGAACAATTGGTTGTGGAATATTACAGCCGCTAAATGTGAGCCTGCATTGTGCTTTCACCGAGGTCTTGGGAGAATGCACATGCAGGATTGCGCAGCATGATAGGGGAGGTCGGTCCTCTTGTTTAATCAAGTACTGCCCAAAATTGAAAGTGACGCCAGTTCCCAGAATTATGGCCGGTTCATCATTGGCCCCTTGGAGAGTGGATACGGCATCACCTTGGGCAATGCCCTTCGTCGGGTACTCCTTTCATCTTTGCCCGGGGCGGCTGTGACATCGATTCGCATCAATGGTGTGTATCACGAGTTCTCGCCGATTCCTAACGTGCGAGAAGACACCACGGCGCTGATCCTGAACGTTAAGCAGATCCGGCTGAAGTGCGATACGGATGAGCCAGCACGCCTCTACCTCGAGGTGCATGGCGAGGGGCCTGTGGTTGCTGGCGATATCCGATGTCCGCCTGAGGTGGAGATCGTGAATCCGGATCTTTACCTTCTGACTGTGGATTCCGCGGATAGCCCTTTTGAGATGGAGTTGACGGTTCAGCGGGGCAAGGGGTATTCCCCTGCGGAGGATCGGGGTAGATTGCCGTTAGGGGAGATCCCAGTCGATGCCATTTACAGCCCTGTGCGCAAGGTCAATTACAATGTTGAGAGGGCGCGCGTGGGGCAGCAGACGGACTTCGACCGGCTGGTTCTAGAGGTATGGACGGATGGCACGATCTCACCGCGCGATGCCGTGAGCGAGAGCGCCAAGATATTGGTGCAACTTCTCCAGTTGGTGGCTGGTGTGGAGATGGAGGAGGAAGAGATCCCGGTCGAGGAAGAGGAGGGCATTCCCAGCCACATCTATGAAATCCCCATCGAGGACCTGGAGTTAACGGTGCGTGCTTATAATTGCCTGAAGCGCGCAGGCATTACTCAGGTGGGGGAGATACTGGAGAAGCTGGAGCAGGGTGGCGACGATGAGATTCTGGCCATTCGGAATTTCGGACGCAAATCGCTGGAGGAATTGTTATCGCGGTTGGAGGAAAAGGGGTACCTTTCCGTGATCGATTATGAGCGTGAGGGGCATAGCAATAGCTCATCCGGTGGTGGAAAGAGGAAAGAAGCGACCGAGTCCGAAGATCGCCCTGGCGAGGGATCTGCAGCTTCTGGGGCGTAACGAGGAGTTGAACTGGAAGAGGGAAGCTGGAAGCGAGTGAGGTGGGTAAAGAATGCGACATCGTGTAGCTGGTTATAAACTGGGACGTTCTACAGGGCATCGTAACGCGCTTTTCCGTAACTTGATGACGGAGCTATTCCGTCATGGTCGGATCCGCACGACGGAAGCCAAAGCGCGAGCGATTCGCTCTGAGGCAGAGAAGCTGATCACGAAGGCGAAGCGCGGCATGGCCCCTGGAGGGAATTACGTTCATGCTCGGCGTTTGACGGCTGCCCGGCTGAATGATCCGGAAGTGGCCCGGAAGTTGTTTGAGGTGTGGGCACCGCGATATGAGAATCGCCCTGGCGGCTATACGCGCATCATTAAGCTGGGCCCTCGTAAGGGGGACGGGGCGGAGATGGTGCTGTTAGAGTTGGTGGAGGAGTGATGGGTGCCCCTTGGGGTTGCAGGGTACGTGGCATGAGGACGGGCCAGGTGTGAATCGGGAGTGGTACCTCCGGGCTCTGGTGGAGTATGATGGCACGGACTTCTTCGGCTTCCAGAGGCAGGCCACGCACCGAACGGTGCAAGGGGAGTTAGAGGATGCCTTGGAAGCCGTGACCCAGGAGCGGGCATCCGTCATTGGGGCAGGGCGGACGGATACCGGCGTCCACGCCATAGGGCAGGTGGTTGCCTTTCGCACTCGTTGGCGACATGATATCGCCACGCTGGAGCGGGCTTGGAACGCTCTTTTACCGGAGGATGTGGCCGTGCGGGATGTCGTTCCTGCTCCGGAGGGGTTTCATCCTCGCTTCAGTGCTCGAAGCCGGTGGTATCGTTATACCGTGTGGGATGGGAGGCCCCGTTCTCCCCTCCGGCGCCGCTACGCATGGGTGTATCCCGTTCGGTTGGACGAGGGTCGTATGAATGAGGCGGCAAAGTTCTTGGTCGGGCGACATGATTTCAAGGCTTTTGGGCAACCGCCGCAGGGCGAGAATACGGTGCGTCACATCTCTCATGCCATGTGGACGCGTCAAGGGGATACCTTGTGGTTTGATATCAGAGGGGATGCCTTTCTCAGGCGCATGGTGCGGAACTTAGTGGGCACGTTGTTACGCGTTGGGCGTGGGGAGCGGCCACCAGAGTGGGTCGCGGAGGTGCTGGCAGGGGGAGATCGATCCCAGAGCGCGCCGCCCGCGCCGGCGTGTGGTCTGTGTCTGATGGAAGTCTCATATTAAGGTGAAGAGGACATGGCACGTCGTGGTTGTGTGTCGTGTGGATGAATCAGAAGTTCAAAGGCGGTGTGGCCGCCAGGGGGTAGAGAAGCGTGAGGACTTATAGCGCCAAACCTGATGAGATTCAGCGTGAGTGGTATGTTGTGGACGCCACAGGTAAGACTCTGGGTCGTTTGGCGAGCGAGATCGCTAAAATTCTCCGTGGGAAGCATAAGCCGATCTACACACCCCACGTGGATTGCGGAGATTATGTTATCGTTGTGAACGCAGATAAGATACGGGTGACAGGGCGTAAGCTGGACCAGAAGATCTATTATCGGCATTCCGGGTATCCCGGTGGTTTGAAGAGTATCTCTCTGCGCGATCAGCTCGTGCGACACCCGGAGCGTGTGATCCAGGCTGCAGTACGTGGAATGTTGCCGAAGAACCGCCTGGGGCGGCGGATGATCAAGAAGATGAAAGTTTATGCGTCCCCTGATCATCCGCATCAGGCACAGCAGCCGAAGCCGCTGGACCTGTGATCTTGTATTTGTGGGATGGGAATCATCAATTTAGCGCCATCATGAGGGAGAGCGGAGCGAATGTCAGTCAGGTACATTGAAGCAGTTGGCCGTCGGAAGACCGCTAGCGCCCGTGTGCGACTATATCCGGGCACGGGGACGATTGTGGTTAATGATAGATCTCTGGACGAGTATTTCCCGCGGGAGTTCCTGGTGCACCGCATGTTGGAGCCGCTGCGGGTTACGGGAACGGAGGGAAGGTTTAACATCACCATCCAGGTGAAGGGAGGAGGCATTACCGGGCAGGCTGATGCCATTCGGTTGGGAATTGCCCGTGCCCTGGTGGAGACGGATGAAAATCTGCGTCCCGTCTTGCGTAGCTATGGTCTGCTGACCCGTGACGCGCGAGCGAAAGAGCGCAAGAAACCGGGACTCAAGCGGGCGCGCAAGGCACCGCAGTACACCAAGCGCTAACAGGGGCTTTAGGGTATGCTGGCACGGGCGAGGTGTTCTTCGCCGATGGCCGCGCTTACCCAAATGGCTCTATTGGGGGGACAGTGTGATAGCTGTCTCCCTTTGTTTTTAGGGGGGCTGGTGGGAGTGAAATGTCCAGCCCAATATATCCCTGTGCCGGACGTAGGGCTGCTTAGCGTTCAGGATATCCCAGGGGGACCTCGGTTTGCCGTGGCGAGCCTCAGCCTTTGCGGCTGCTATTGTGGAAGCGCTGCAAGCTAGCAAAATTAAATTAGGAGGGGACGCTGAGATGATCTGGAATATTCCAAAACCCAGAAACGAGATGGATCACATAATTAGCTACGCTTCAGGGACACCTGAGCGGGAGGAGCTACTCCGGGAAATTGAGGCGATGAAAGCGCGAACCGAAAAAATCCCCTTAATCATCGGCGGGGAGGAGGTATGGACCGAGGAGACGGTCGATGTAGTGGTGCCGCACGAGCATGGTATCACCCTGGCCAGGGCGTGCCTGGCGACGGAGAAGGAGCTCCGTGCGGCTATAGATGCAGCTCTGGCAGCGCATGATGAGTGGGCAAGCATGGACTGGTATCACAGAGCTGCCATCTTCCTAAAGGCGGCAGACTTATTAGCTGGCCCGAGGAGGATCAGAAACATCGCCTCTATAATGTTGAATCAGTCGAAGACTCCCTTTGAGGCCGAGATTGATTTGGCTGAGCTCGTGGATTTTTGGCGATTTAATGCCTACTATATGCGGTTCCTCTATGAGGAACAGCCTGACCAGGCGCCGGGGGAGTATAATCGCTTTGATTGGAGACCCTTGGAGGGGTTCATTTTGGCTGTTCCTCCCTTTAACTTCTACTCCATTGGCGGCAACCTCCCAACTGCCCCGGCGATCGTGGGGAACACCGTCCTGTGGAAGCCATCTCGGTCAGTCGCTTTCACGAACTACCAGATCATGCGGGTGCTGATGGAAGCCGGGCTCCCGAAGGGTGTTATCAACTTCGTGCCATTCTCTAGCCGATATTCGGATGTCGTCCTGGCACACCCGTATTTTGCCGGGTTGCACTTCACGGGTAGCTATGAGACCCTTGTAACGCTTTGGAAAACGGTGGGGAAGAATCTGGAAAAGTACAGGAACTTCCCGCGGATCGTGGGGGAGACCGGAGGCAAGGATTTCATATTCGTGCATAAGAGCGCCGATGTTCGAGCCGTAGTGGCTAACGTCATCCGGGGAGGCTTTGAGGCCCAGGGGCAGAAGTGTTCCGCGGTCTCCAGGGTTTATGTCCCTGAGAGTCTGTGGAAGCCATTCCGATCCCTGGTAGTGGAAGAGGTGGCCAAGGTAAAGTATGGCCCCGTGGAGGACCTGAGCAACTTCATGGGAGCACTCATCAGCCAGTCGGCCTTTGATAAGGCTGTCTCCTACCTCGAATACGCGAAGCAGCATCCTGGTGAGTATGAGTTCATCTGTGGGGGTGGGTACGACGGCTCCACGGGGTGGTTTATTCAGCCGACGGTGATCCGGGCTATGGATCCTAGGGGCAGGCTGATGACTGAGGAGATCTTCGCTCCTGTGGTGACGGTGTATGTGTATCCTGATGATGAGTACGAGGAGACTTTACACCTCTGTGACGAGAGCACACCTTATGCCCTGACAGGCTCTATCTTCGCTAGGAACCGGGAGGCGATTGTCGTGGCGGAGAAGATCCTTCGCTATGCCGCGGGTAACTTCTATATCAACGATAAGCCGACCGGGGCTATTGTGGCCAGGCAGCCCTTCGGAGGGGCGCGCAATTCGGGGACGAACGACAAGGCGGGGTTCTGGTTGAACCTGACGCGATGGCTCAATCCCCGGACCATCAAGGAGACGTCGATCCCTGCCCAGGATTGGCCGCGACCCTTTATGCAGTGAGTATGGACATTGGGTACATGGAATGGCTTGGCGGCAAGCACTTCGCTTGCCGCCAAGCTGTTGTTGGGGGGAAATACTTGGCTTTGCTCGGGAACTGGTTTGATTTGTGGTGGCGACGCAACTAATTCTTCTTACCTTAACGGTGAACAGTCACCCTAGGAGGCGCTGTTGCTCTTACAGGGGTTGCTGTGTACAATACACATTGCTTAGTGGATGCGGTGAGTCATCGGGGAGGGGAAACGTGCGACGCTCAGAGTATCGCTATCTGAACCTGGTGACAGCAGTTTTCGTGACGTGCCTGATCACGGCCAACATCATCGCTGTGAAGATCATTGATGTGGGCGGGATTATCGTTCCGGCAGCTGTTATCATCTTTCCCATCAGCTATATCTTTGGCGACATCCTGACCGAGGTGTATGGGTACAGCCGCTCGCGTCAGGTGATCTGGATTGGCTTCGGATGTAATGCGCTGGCCGTCCTGGCCATCGCCATTGGTGGATGGTTGCCTCCCGCTCGTTTCTGGGAGGCGCAGGACGCCTATATGCGGATATTGGGTTACAGCCCGCGGTTGCTGGGAGCGTCCTTCGCCGCGTATCTGGTAGGTGAGTTTCTGAACTCGTTTGTACTGGCCAAGATGAAAATCGCCACCAGGGGACGATGGTTATGGACGCGAACGATCGGCAGCACACTGGTGGGAGAGGGAGCCGATTCGCTTGTCTTTATCACGCTGGCCTTCATCGGGACGATGGCTGCCGGCCAACTACTTCGTATGGTTGTCACCCAGTGGCTTTTCAAGTGCGCATACGAGGCGCTGGCCACACCGCTCACATATGCTGTGGTAAGAGCGTTGAAGCGGGCGGAGCGTGAGGATTACTACGATTACGAGACGGACTTTAACCCGTTTCGCATGGGAACCTGATTTTAAGGGGAGATGAGGGGATGGAGGAACAGAAGGATCAGCCGATGGACCGGGAGAAGTTGACGGAGGGGTTGACGCTGCTGGGGCGCAAGGTCACAGAGCCGGTGCGCAAACTGGAGACATTTCCCAACCTGCACCCGGGACGCCGATACGTGGTGACATTGGAGACCTCCGAGTTCACCTGCGTGTGTCCGATGACGGGGCAGCCCGACTTTGCCACGATCACGATTCGCTATATTCCTGACCAGCGGATACTGGAGTCCAAATCGCTCAAATTGTATTTGTGGTCCTACCGGAACGAGGGGGTCTTTCACGAGCATGTGGTCAATCAGATTTTGGATGACCTGGTGAAGGCGCTGGATCCATTGTACTGTGAGGTCGTGGGGCGATTCAACGTACGCGGTGGGATCGCGATCACGGTGGAAGCGAAATACGAGCGCCCGGAGGAGAGTGTAGAGAAGCGGGATCAAGGTTAATAGGGGGTCATGGCTCTCTCAATTGCCTTTCAATGATGGAGTGTACACGCTCTAAGTTCCCGTTCGCCACGAACCGTAGATTCCGATCGCGTGCTTCGCAAAAGAGGAGCCTGTGCCCGCGCGTGTAACTGTTCTCCACCACTGCCTGCGCGAAAGAAGACCACCGGCCAGGCTCTACGTACTGGTTGCTGATCACCCGCCACATACCCTCGTGCCGAAAGACGCAGATGACATGGGCGGCGTAGAGAAGGCCCTTTTCTGAGAACTCGAACGGGTCGAGCACCAGGGAGACGACGTACACGTCCTCTGGCCGATCGGCCAGTCGTGCGATGTTGGCTGCCGAGAAGTACGCGAGCCCGTCGCAGTCATCCTGTACCTTGTCATAGTGGTCGAGCTGCCACTGCAGGTGTGCGAGTGAGGGGAACGTGTCCAGCACACCGCCCAATGGGTCATGTCGCCAGTCCGCGTGCTCCTGTAACCAATCCGCATAACGTTCCAGGTCGGGCCAGGATCGGGACCGCCAGGGCGATTTGGGCTTAAAGAAGTCGACAACCGTTGAGAGAGGGCATTTCAGCCAGCGGAAATATAGCCGCAGGCCAAGTACATACCACCATAGGAGCAGACGTTGCCACCACGAGCGCTCGTGCGGGCCCATTGTCATCTGCGTTCCTCTATCGCGATATCACGACTCAAACATTCGCAAGACGGTCACGTATGGATCACGCGGGGGTGACGCGACTCCTGAAATATTCGATAGCGCGCTCGAGTCCCTCGTCCAAGGAGACCTTGGGCTCCCAGCCCAGCACCCGGCGTGCCTTGGAGATGTCGGGACGACGCACGCGCGGGTCGTCTTTGGGAAGCGGCTTGAAGACCACACCTGCCCGGTTACCGGTCATCCGGTTGATCAGATTGGCGAACTCCAAAATGCTCATCTCGTGCGGATTCCCCAGGTTCACCGGCTCTACCTCATCGGAGTGTAAAAGCCGCACGACTCCCTCGACCAGGTCGTCCACATAGCAGAAAGAGCGCGTCTGTGATCCATCGCCGTACACTGTCAGTGGCTGGCCGCGCAACGCCTGGCCGATGAAATTAGGCACCACCCGGCCATCGTCCAACCGCATACGGGGCCCATAGGTATTGAAGATGCGGACGATGCGCGTCTCCACGCCGTGTACCCGATGATAAGCCATCGTCATGGCCTCGGCGAAGCGCTTGGCCTCATCATAAACGCCGCGCGGCCCCACCGGGTTCACATTGCCCCAGTATGTCTCGGGCTGTGGGTGGATCAGTGGATCCCCGTACACCTCGGAGGTGGAGGCCAGGAGAAAACGAGCACCCTTAGCCCGCGCCAGCCCCAGCGCCTTATGGGTCCCGAGCGCGCCCACTTTCAGCGTCTGGATGGGCAGCTTCAGGTAATCGATTGGGCTGGCCGGCGATGCAAAGTGGAGCACCGCGTCCAGTGGGCCATCGATGTAGATGTAATTCGTGACGTCATGCTTGATGAAGAGGAAATCATCCCGCCCCAGCAGGTGTACGATGTTATCTGGATTGCCGGTGATCAGATTGTCCACGGCAATTACCGAATGCCCATCAGCCAGCAGACGATCGCACAGGTGCGAACCGATGAAGCCCGCCCCGCCCGTTACCAAGATACGCATCGTTTCCTCCTACGATGGAAGTATCTCTGCACGCTCGCGCCATAGGCCGGCCAGCAGCCCAAGCGTCATCATCCACACGAACCCAAGATCTATCAAAAAGATTGAGTTGTCGATTAAGCCATGAGCCACTGTAGCGGCCAAACTTGCCAGCAACCCGGCGGCCAGCACTCGGATATCGATCTCACGGTCGCCCAACAATCGCAGCGCCGTCAAAGCGGCCTGCACGAACAGGGCAACTCCCACACTTAATCCGAGCAGCCCCAGGCGCGTCCATAGATCCAAGAAGACATCGTGCGGATGAGAGAGGTTCAACTCGGCCCAGGCATCGGGCAGCACGTAGTGACTGCGGTATTGATACAGGAAGTTGTCTGGTCCCACGCCCAGCCAGGGATGATCCAGCGCCATGCGCCATGCGCTCTGCCAGAGGCGTAAGCGGAAGAACCCGGTGCCGTGGCGGAAATCCAGCAGCCGGGTGAATCGTTCTGTGTGCAGAAAGGGGACCAGAACCACCCCCATGAGGAGCAGTATGGCAAGGGTGATCAACACTGGTCGTCGCCAGGCTGTCTCTGTCCCCCGGGCCATCCAGATGCCAATGAGCGCCAAAACGACCACGGCCGCTGGCAGCCCAAGTAGCCAGGCTCCCTTACTGAACGTCAGGAAACAGGCGGCCAGGGAGGCGAGGGCCGCCCCTCCATAAAGCCAGCGTCGCCGCCCCCGACCGAATACAGCCACGGACAGCATCACAGGGATAGCCCGATCCAGATACAATGCCAGATTATTCGGCGAGCCGTACAGTGCTCGCACGCGCCGCACGCCCTCGGCCGCGATGACCCCGGCCCCGGTCACGTATTGTGCGATCCCGATCAGACCGGCTAGCACAGCACCGATGGCGAACGCGTCCACCACGCGCCAGGGCGAGAAGCGCCGCCCTACCGCCTCCGGCCCCTGGGTCAGAATCATATAAAACAGCGCTGGCTCGATCATGACGACTCTGAGCTCATGTAATGCCACGTCTCGCCGCTGTGCCGTCGCCGTCGCCACCATGGCGACGAGCACGAACGCGGCGATCAGGGCATCGAACGGGCCAGGCCGGGCTTTCCACGGCCTACGCCCCATTGCCCAGGCCAGGAGCCAGCGGCCGGCCAAAACCGCCGTTCCCACCAATACGGCTAATTCAGGCGCCTGGAAGGCACGCCCGGCCAGGGACAAAGGCCGCAGATAGAAGGGAAGGTACAGCATGACGAGCGGCGGAAGCAGGTCTAACCGGAACCATATCACGCTGGCCAGAGCGAGAAAAGCGGCCAGGCGGACGATCTCCATTGGCGCTAAGACGGTCAGCGTGCCCAGGATCAGAGCCAGCGCCATGTGGGCGCCATCTGGCAGCCGGTTGATCAGACCATCCAGGGCGTTGGACAATGCCGTCAACGCGGAGAGTGCCCTGGGTCCATCGCCGCGCCGTAGTGACCAAAGCACCCCTCCTCCGGACAGGAGCGCCAGCACAGCCAGGACGTGTCGAAGCCGCGCCCGGGCAGGTGGGGCGTCCCTGCGCACGATGATCCGTTCCAGTGCCCACTGTCCCCAACCGCCGGTGGCCTCAATAATGGCATTATGCTCACCCAGCGGTAGACCCTTGGCCAGGTCGACCACGTCTGACCTGGGCTCTGGACCGTACAGGACCAGGTAGGAGTCTCCCTTAGCATCACGAGGCAACGCCGGAGCGGGCCGGCCATCGATGCTGATGGTGAGATACGCCCAGTACGGACCACGTCGTATCTGCAGTGCCAGGCCACGCCCCCAAAACGGGATGACCAGCCGATCCCCCGTCTGGCCGATATCCGCTGCCAGGGGGGTTACTCGCCATTTACCCTCATAGCGGAGTGCCGGGTGATCTGGCCGATGCGTGCCAAGCCCGACGATGGTCGGCGGGGCCGTCATCTGGACGAGCGCGTCCCACGCCGGCCGGGAGGCACCATCCGCCGTCCATAGAGCGAACCCCCAATGAGGGTCGTCTGTGGGCACGGCCGGTTGCAATACAGCCCACAACATTGGCCCCATCCACGGCCACTCCCGCCGTGCCCGTTCCACAGCTCCCTTCAAATAACTGGCCTGTGTTGCCTCGTCCACTTGGCCCCAGAGAGATGGCCGACCGCTCCAGCCTTTGGGCAAAGCATTCCACCCAAACGCGACAGCCCACACGGGCGTGCGAGCATCCCCGTGGCGCTCCATGATGGCCCGGAGCGCAGCGGCTCGCCCCAGCCCGGCCTGTGACTCGGGCGGCTCATTAAACCCGTATGGTTCCGCTGCCACGATGTCGAACCACCTCCGCCCGCCCAGAGCATAGATCCGGTCGAGGAAAGCCAGATCGCTCAGGTTGGTTCCTCCAGGCTCATCATTGGGAGCGAGTGCGGCCAGCAAGACAAGCGCGTGCGGGTCGCCGGACCGCACCTGGTAGAAGCCTTCCCTCAAGAGGCCCAGGTAGTCGGCCGGGTCGATGGGGCGAGCCCCCCAATGCGGGGCGATGTTAGGTTCGTCCCATATCTGATAGACGTCCAATCGATCGCCATAGCGAGCGACGAAGGCCTCCACAAATCGCCCAAAGTCCGCTCGCTCGCGCGGCGGTGCCAGCGGGTTGTCCGCATCTTCCGGGCGCCTTGCCCACTCGGGGGAGCTGTCCAGCACGGCGATGAGATGCATTCCTCGATCGCTGGTGGCGTCGATGATGCGATCCCACGTGGTCCAGTCAAACCGCTCTGGGGCCGGCTCGATCTGATCCCAGGGGAAACGCTGTCGCAGCCAATGCACTCCAGCCGCTTGCAGCCGGTCTAATACAGCATTCAGAGTTTCTGGAGCGTACTGCTCCAGCGCGACGTTCACGCCAACCTCGGCATAGCCCGGCGAAGGCATCGCGGGTTCCGGGGGAGCTGGGCGGGTCTGCCAGGTCAACCAGATCGCCCCCAAAGCGGAGGCGAGTACCACAAATGATAGGGCACTCAGACGGACTAACGCGCCCCAGGAGGATTGGCGATGGCTCATAGGCGAGGGCTCTCTCATGCTCAAGATAGACACATCGTACCATAAGGCGGGGTGGCAGGCAAAGAGAGCATGTCTGTGTGCCAAGAGGTCGTTACCAGGCGGTGATGGGGGGCATTTCAAATTGATGGTGTAATGTGAGCGTAGATACTGAAGGGGACACTCGGATGACTTCGGGGGGAGAAACCAGGCGCCCCTCCCAGCGGAGCGGGCGCATGTGGTATAATCGGCTTGCGCTCTGGAGTGGGCGCTAGGGTCTGATGTCGGCAGGGAATTGGGTGAGCGATTGTTCTGGGAGGTGGTTATGCGGATAGCTGTTATCTCAGACATCCATGATAACATCTGGAATTTGGAGAAGGCGCTACGGGGCATCTCTCGGGCAAGCGCGGAGGCGCTTATCTGCTGCGGCGACCTGTGCGCACCCTTCAGCCTTAAGCAGATTGCCGACGGGTTCGACGGTCCGGTTCACGTCGTCTTTGGGAACAATGACGGTGATCCGCTATTGTTGTCCCGCATTGCTGGTCAATACGATGGCCGGGTTGTCTTGTACGGCATCTATGCGGAGTTGACCCTGGGCGGCCGACAGATCGCCGTCATCCACTATCCGGAGCCTGCTCGACGCATCGCTCAGGCGGGCGTCTTCGACCTGGTGTTGTACGGGCACGATCACCGGCGAAATAGCGAGCGAATCGGACGCACATTGTTGGCCAACCCGGGCGAAGTCATGGGGCGCCTGGGGACGCCAACCTTCGGCCTGTATGATACGGAGGCCGGGACGTTCGAGCATGTGGAGTTCGCTGCTGGGGAGTGATCATACGGCTTCCCTGCACTACGATCGCGTTGGGGGCGGCTCGGAAGGGTCGCCTCCTTTTTCT
>JAGHDS010000063.1 GCA_021159845.1 Anaerolineae bacterium | reverse complement strand
GCTATCGACCGAGAAGGGGACGAACGCATACTCCCCGCTTGCCGGTGGTACCCACACCGACGACACCATCAACTCGGCGAGCACTCCCAACGCCTACGCGGGTTCGAATAGCACCTACGTCGACTCCCGTGCCGTCTCCCGCCGCCGGACCGACAACCCGGGTGCTCCCGATTAGGACGCCTACCGTCCCCCCGCGGGCTTCCACACCTATCGTGCAGCCGACACCAACGCAAGCGAACTCTGCCACACCAGGGGCAGTGACTCCTCACCGGTCATTGCCGACAGCCACTGCCGCGGCGGGGGCCAACGCCGCACCCACGTTCACATCGACGCCTGTTCCCCCGACGCCTCAACCGGTTCGTACTGTCGCGCCAGCTCCAACACCAACGCCGAGAGCTCCCTCCCAGAAGCCCTCAGCCCCCACGGCAGCACCACCACCGAGGCGCTTACTCCCCACACCAACGCCATCAACCGGGCAATGATATCGAGTATGGGAACCGCCTCCCGTTTGTCCTGACAACCTGCACCCAAATGCCGAGGATATTCCAATCGAATCCCTCGGCATTTTTAACTTGCAAGAGCGTGAGGAACTGTCCCCCTTGGAAAGACCTCAATAGGCATGCCCTACGGGTACTTGACCGGCCCTTCCTGGCGTGGTAGACTCAGCCCGCTAAAAAGGAGCCGCTCGTGCAAGCGGCCGTTATCTTAGATAACAACGGCGATGCTAGACTATGGGGAGAACCAAGCGAGCTGAATCCATTATGAGGATACCTTCGGGGATGCCATTTCCCCTGGTGGATAGTCATATCCACTCCGTCCACTCATGCGATGCCCGGTCCACAGTAGACGAAATCTGCCAAAAGGCGATAGATCTGGGACTGGCCTATATCTGCTTCACCGATCACCTGGACTTGGACCCTCGCGATGAGGGATATAACTATTTCGACCCGGAATCGTACTTTCGAGATATCGAAACGGCGCGCGAGCGCTTTGGCGATCAGCTCCTCATAGGAGCTGGGATCGAGGTCTGTTATCAGTCCAGCCGCGAGGAGGAGATCGTCACCTGGTTAGATCGTTGGCCGTTCGATTTCGTCCTGGGCTCGGTTCACATCGTGGATCATGGCAATGACTGGGTGATGGTCCCCGATCGGCGGTCGATGGCGGCCTGGTCTCGTACCCGGACGATGCGGGAGGCCTATCTCCCCTACTTTGAGGAGTTGCAGCGCGCTGCCGACACGGGTCTCTTCGATGCTATCGCACACCTGGATTTGGTTAAGCGTTATGGGGCTCTCTTTTATGGCCCGTTTGATGCCGCTGCTTTCGCAGAGGAGATCGACGCAGTGCTGGAAGCTGCCATCGCCACGGGCACGGCGATCGAGGTCAACACATCGGGGTTGTTCAACCCAGCGCACGAACCGTTCCCCCAACTGGGGATACTACGTCGATACCGTGAGCTTGGTGGCCGCGTCATCACGATAGGCTCCGATAGCCACGACTATGGGCAGCTTGGCCGCGGGCTGGATGTGGCGATGGAGTATGCTCGCGCGGCCGGATTCGACGAGATCGCCTGCTTCTGGAAGCGCCAGCCGCAATTCTGTCCGTTGCCAATGGGCGAGACCGCGCTCTCGGAGGTAGCCTCGTGAGCCACCGGGGTCGAGGCGTGTTGCTGGACTTGACAGGCCCAGACGCGCTGCTGCATCTGGAAGAGGGAGAGAGACTATACCGGCTCTATTTTTTCCGTCCCGCTTGGGGACGAAGTCTCCAGTTTGAGCATCGCGTGCTGGCGAAACAGCGGACAGATGGGAAGCTGAGTATCATCAGCTACACGATCAGCGTCTCCTCCGAGGGGAAGATAGAGCGATCGAATATACTGCGCGTGCCGGAGATTCCTCCCGAGACGTTAGAGCAGATCATCGACGCCATTCTGATCCAAACCAACACCTCCCCCGAGGAGTTTGAGGAGGTCGACCTCACACCTTTTGACACGTTAGAAGAACAGATGGAGCGTCTGAAGGACTACGGCCTGCTCGACGAGTAAGGCCAGGCACCAGGACATATGCCTGGAAAGGGAGGCGACGATGCTTTCCCGGAAACTTCTAGAGGAACGCGAGCGCCAGGTATTGGCGCCCTACGCTATGAAGAGCGGCGATTCCCGAGGCCGCGTGATCCCAGAGGATGAACACCCCTATCGCACCGCTTTCCAGAAGGACCGCGATCGTATCATCCATACCACTTCCTTCCGCCGTTTAGCCTATAAAACACAGGTATTCGTCTACTACGAGGGAGACCACTACCGCACCCGGCTGACCCATACCATCGAGGTAGCTCAGATCGGCCGTACGATGGCCCGCGCGCTGGGGGCTAACGAGGACCTGGTGGAAGCCATCTGTCTAGCTCACGACCTGGGGCACCCGCCGTTCGGTCACACAGGTGAGGCCACCCTCAACGAGTGCATGAGAGGGCACGGTGGCTTTGACCATCAGCGTCAGACCATGCGTCTGGTAGAAAAGCTGGAACGGCGATTCCCTGACTTTCCGGGGCTCAACCTGACCTTTGAGGTACGGGAGGGACTGGTCAAGCACGATACCGACTATGACATCTCCGACGCGACCGGATATGAGCCCGAGAAAGCGGGGACGCTGGAGTGCCAGATCGCGAACATCGCCGATGAGATCGCTTACAGCACATCGGATATGGACGATGGCCTGGGCTCGGGGCTGCTGAAGCCGGAGGACGTGCGTCAACTCGCCCTTTGGCAGGATGTTATGCGTTCACTGGGAGAACCCCTGGATCACCCGATCGACGTGATGCTTCGGCACCGGGCCATCCGGCGGCTGGTCGGCATCGAGGTGACGGCGGCATTGGAGGAAACAGCCCGGCGGCTGAAGGAGAACGATATCCAATCCGTCGAGGAGTTACGCGCCCTAGGCCATAACATCGTCGGCTTCTCGGCGGAGATGGAGGAGAAGAACCGAGAACTGCGCCAGTTCCTTATGGCCCACTTCTACCACCATTACCGAGTCATGCGCATGACGCAAAAAGCCAGACGGCTGTTGAGCGATCTGTTCTATGCCTATATCGAGGAGCCTGCTCAACTGCCAGACGACACACGGGCTCGCATCGAAGAGGAGCCAGAGGGACTCTACCGCGTCGTCTGTGACTACATCGCCGGGATGACGGACCGCTACGCTTTAGATGAGCACCGCAAGCTATTTGACCCGGAGACTAGCGCCTGAGGGGCTGCCCCAAACTCCTGGAGTACACTACTCTCGGAGGTGGACTTCCAAGCTGACCTCGACTTTCTTAAACACCGACTGAGGAGGGAGATCCTCGTCATCGACGTAGGTGACCTCATGTACCTCACCGGTCAGGATCATGGACTGGCTTTCGATTGTGAAGGTCTCCCCCGGGTGGGCCAGAGCAACCAAGTCGTTCTGAGAGAGCTCCTCATAGATGGCCGGATCTTCGTAGGCATGTTGGCTGAGCAGAACACACGCCCGGCTTAGGATATCTTTTTTATCAAACAACCACACCTCCAAGGCGATCGCCCTGGGATCCTGCTTGCCCAAAGACTTCCGTACCCCCAGGCCGCATTCACCCAGGTACTCGTGGGTGTCCGGCATATACAGATTGTAGGACTCAGCGTAGTCGACGATCCCCTGGCGGTAGGTCGGTGTGAAGACGCCGATTTGCCCCGGGGCCCCAGTGGACTCCGACGACGCCGTAGTTCTCCACCTCCACCCGGTGGGCAACGCCTCCCTGATCCACGCCCATAGGCGATCGCCCAGGTGCCTTGCCTGCGGCGGGGGTAGCTGCACACGCGGCAGCCGCCACGACGGCAATACGGGTAGCGAGGGCGATGGCACGCGGCCTTCCCTCACCCGGTTGTAAAGGATGAGGCTTCCCAGTCCCCCGAGCCCGACGAGCACCACGATCAATGCCGAGCGCAGGAGCAAGCCCGGCCAGGCCACACCCTCCGTCGCGCTGGCAGCTGACGCCGACACCTCCGGAAGAGCCAGCGCTTGCCGAAGCTCACGTACAGCCTGGGCGTCCGCAGGCGATGCTGCCATCGCGATCGCCAACGCCAGGCTCTGTTGCTCCGTAGAGCCCAACGCGGCTATGGCCTGCTGTGCTCGCTCCAGGTCGTGAGTGGACTGGAACATATAGGCAACACCGATCACGTAAACGTCCCGATGTTCCGGGGCCAAGTCAGCAGGTAGCGCATCAGTCCATTGCACCGGCCACAGCCACCAGCCAATCAACAACCAACCGATCAGCAAGCCCGCCATCAAAGCAGCGATCACCACGAAAGTAGGGTAGCTGGACCTATGCATGTGCGCTCCTTTCCACGCCCAAAGCCGCGTGCAGTCCCTACCAATCGCCGGACAAGATGGGGTCTTTAGAGGCGTGGGATAAGATCTCCAACCCATCCTCCCGGACAACTGCCAGATCCTCAATCCGGACGCCGCCCCATTCGGGCAGATAAATCCCGGGTTCCACAGTGATCACCATGCCGGGTTCCAGCCGATCCTCGGATAACCGACCAAGCCGCGGCGCCTCGTGTATGGCCAATCCTACGCCATGCCCCAGCGAATGCCCGAACGCATCCCCATAACCAGCGCGTGCGATCACGTCTCGGGCCAAAGCATCCGCCTCGGAGCCGCTCATGCCTGGCCGGATCTGGGCAATGGCAGCCTCCTGGGCAGAGAGCACCGTGTTGTATACAGTCCAGAAGGTGTCCGGATCCTCTGGCTCGCCCAGACAGACGGTGCGAGTCATATCGGATCGGTAACCGTCAACGCAGGCTCCCATATCGATCACGATGGGCTGGCCGGTCGGCAGCGGGTCCGGGCCAGGATGCGCATGGGGCAGCGCTCCCTTCGGCCCTCCCGCAATGATGAATTCGAAGGCAACGCCCTCCGCCCCATGCTCTCGCATGTAGCGCTCCATTACCCAGGCCAGATCCTCCTCGGTCATCCCGGGGTGCACCTGGGATAGCCCATAGGCCAAGGCCTCATCAGTCAGAGCAGCAGCACGACGGATTCGCTCTATCTCACCTTCATCCTTAACAGCGCGTAGCGGCTCCACCAAATTCTTCTCGGGGACCCAGGTAACAGGGCCATCTCCCGCCATCCAACGCTGGTGCTCGTCCACCGTGATATGGGTGGATTCGAACCCAATGCGGCGCTCACCCAAGCGCTCGGCAAGCTTCGTCATGAGCTGATCCATTCGATCGACCAGCCGCACGAGCTCAAAGTGGGGCGCTTCCTGCCGCGCTTGTTCCCAGTATCGGAAGTCGGTTATCAGCCAGGCTTCTTTTTCCAAGATGACCAGCCAACCGGAGGATCCAGTAAATCCGCTCAGGTATCGACGGTTCTCCGGTTGGCTGATGAAAGCGCCATCCAGGCCCCGATCTTGCAATACCTGGCGTAGCCTGAGTAGGCGGGGCAGACTGACCTCTGGGGGCAATGCCTCCGATTGCTTTTTGTCCATGAGCAGTCCTTGATCCTTTCTCGCCGAGTAAACAACCTCAGCGGCTCTGTTCGTCTTCGGACATCGGTGGTGCGGCATCGGATGAGGAGGAGTTCACTCCAATGCGTCCGTTTAACGAAGGCAACAACTCTCGCAGACGTCGCCAGCCGGCGGCGTTGTCCACCAGATGGGCGGTTATCGTGTGGGCTAACATCTGTGGGGTCACGCGGTGCGTCAGGTTCGCTTCCTTGGCGTATCTGCTGATGATCTGGTTCACAGCAATTTTGGAGATGCGCCCGCCACGGTAGTTTAAAAACAGCGCCGGCGAGCCACGCCCGGAGACGAGGTGCGGCCGCCCATCTTGGAGATACGCTTCAAGTGTACTCGCGGTGGCCTCGTCTAGCAGGAGATAACGACGCAACGTTTGTCGCCAAACGGCCACGCGCAGGTTTTCCAGATCCACGTCACCCACGTTGAGAGCGATCACTTCGCTGACCCGTGGTCCTCCGCAGTACATCAATTCCAACAACGCGCGGTCGCGCAGCCCCAGTGGCGTCGTAGTATCTGGCGCGCTCAGTAACCGGGCTACATCCTCCGGTGACAGCGACTCAAAGATAAGGCGCGGCCGGCTGGGTAGGTTGGTATGCTCCATCGGATTCCCGTCCAACTTGCCCTCTCGTACGAGGTGCTCAAAGAAGTGGTAGAGAGCAGCTAGATGATGACTGACGGCCGAGCGATCATGGCCAGCGCGAATCAACTGCGATTGCCATCGCTTGACCACCGATGTTGTCACTTCATCCCACGACGTGATGTATTCATCCTCGATAAATTGGGTGAACTCGGCCAGCCAATGTTCGACCTGGCGCAAAGCGAAGTCAACCGGCTGGCTCTCCGCTCTGTACGCCTCGATGTATCGTCTCAACTCTTGATCCATGATCTCTTCCATCTCCTCGCCAAGGATACGCCCTCACTATGTTTCCCCCGATCCTATCACACTCTCATCATCCTGGCTCGGCAACCGGCATTTGCTCAAGCTGATCCAGTTCGAACTCCTCGCCGCATTGTAAACAACGAGCTGTATGTTTGCCGGAGACGACCAGCAGTCCGCCGCACGAGGGGCATGGCGTTGGGAGTGGTCGCTGCCACGTACTGAAGTCGCAAGCCGGGTAGGCACTGCATCCGTAGAACACGCGACCGCGTCGTGTACGCCGTTCGACAAGTTCGCTGCCGCACTTGGGACAGCGCACGCCGATCTTGACCAGGTAGGGCTTGGTATTCCGACATGCCGGATAATTGCTACAAGCGAGGAACTTACCATAGCGGCCGTATTTGACCACCATGGGATGTCCGCACAACTCACATATCTCCCCAGTCGGCTCGTCCTCAACGGGTCGGCGCTCCATCGTGCGCTCCGCCTCCGCCAGTCGCTCCGAGAACGGGCCGTAGAAATCCCGTAGCACCTGGACCCAATCGGCCTCGCCCGCTGCGATGCGGTCCAAGTCACTCTCCATTCGGGCTGTGAACCCCACCTCGAACACATCCGGGAAATGTTGCACCAGCAAATCGCACACAGTGATCCCCAGCTTAGTGGGGTGCAACCGACGGTCGATCCGCTCCACATAACCCCGCTGCTGGATCGTGGAAAGGATGGAAGCATATGTGCTCGGCCGGCCAATGCCGTGCTCCTCCAACGCGCGGATCAGCGTGGCATCCGTGTATCGAGGCGGCGGCTGGGTGAAGTGCTGCTCCGGCGACAGACGCAGCAGGTCCAGCTCCTCGCCCTTCACCACGGGGGGCAGCAGCCTGTGCGCTTCCTGATCGGCGGCCGCATCCTCGTCCCGGCTCTCCTCATAAACGGCCAGGAACCCTGAGAATCGCACAGCCGATCCACTGGCCCGCAACAGGTAAGGACGATCACCCTCAGCGGGCCCCGCCACAACATCCACTGTCATCGTGTCGTAGATCGCATCCGCCATCTGGCTGGCTACAAATCGCTTCCAGATGAGATCGTACAAGCGCAGCTGGTCTCGGTTCAAGTATGGTGCGACCGATTCGGGCGTGCGGTAAACGGAAGTAGGACGAATCGCCTCGTGGGCCTCCTGAGCTCCCTTTGCCCGAGTGCGATAGCTCGGCGGCTTGGGAGGCAAGAATTCTTCCCCATAACGCTCTGCAACGAATCGACGCGCCTCCTCCTGGGCCAGTGGGGATACATTGGTCGAGTCGGTTCGCATGTATGTGATCAGACCGACGGTGCCCTCATCGCCCAGCTCAATGCCCTCGTACAATGCCTGGGCAACGGCCATCGTTCGCCGGGCGGTAAACCGCAGCCGTCGCGAGGCTTCCTGCTGCAATGTGCTCGTGCGAAACGGCGCGGCCGGCCGACGGCGTCGTTGCCCCCGCTTCACATTTGAGACAACGTAGGTGGATCGTTCCAGCTCGCGGACGACGCTGTTCGTGTCCTCCTCGTTCTTCAGGTCCACCTCCTGCCCGCGAATACGGACCAGACGAGCCGTGAAGCTAGGCCTGCGCTTGCGGCCACGTGATTCCTGGCGTGCCAGCTCCGCTTCAATGGACCAATACTCCTCCGGCACGAATGCCTCGATCTCGCGCTCACGCTCGACAATGAGGCGCAGCGCTACGGACTGGACGCGCCCCGCCGAGGTACGGTTACGCACGTGGCTCCACAACAACGGGCTAACCTGGTAGCCTACGAGACGGTCCAGAATGCGCCGCGCCTGTTGGGCATTCACCAGGTTCATGTCGATATCACGTGGCTGGGCGAACGCGCGCTCGACCGCGGGCCGGGTGATCTCATGGAAGACGACACGCCGCACCTGCTCGGGTTCGATCCCCGTGGCCTCCACCAAATGCCAGGCAATCGCCTCGCCCTCTCGATCCGGGTCTGTGGCCAGATATACCTCGCGGGCGCGCTTGACCTCCTTCTTCAGCTCTTTCACGATCTCGCGCTTCTCGTTAGGCACCCGGTATTTCGGCTGGAAATCGTGTTCGATGTCCACGCTGAGCTGGGAGCGAAGCAGATCGCGCACGTGTCCTACCGAAGCGCGCACGACGTATCCTCGGCCCAGGTATCGGCCAACCGTACGCGCCTTGGCCGGCGACTCGACGATAACCAGTTTGATCTGGCGCTTCGACGAGGCCCGGGAATGATTCGATTTGCGTGCCTTCTGACGGGGCTTCGCTGGGGACACGTCGGGACGCTCCAGATCAGCATGAGCCGGGGTCTCTCCCATGCGGAAGAGCGTTGCCCCGCAGACAGGGCAACGCCCGCGTGTTGCTGGCCTGCCGTTCGCCGTGAACACAGGCTCCGGATCGACGATCTCCCTCTTCGCGCGGCACTTCATGCAATAGGCTTCCAGCCGCTCTGGCATCTTCAGCTTTCCCGTCTCCAACTTAGCTTGATCACCCATTCCCTAACCGACTCTCCGTCCATTACTATAGCACATCATACAACCCCTGCTCCTCCAGGTACTTCACGACGCGTTTGACGTCCTGTGCCCGATCCTTCGGGCAGACGAGAATGGCATCCCCCGTGTCTACAATGACGATATTCTCCAGCCCCACCGTGGCAATCAGTCGATCGGGGCTGTAAATGAGCGAATTGCGTGTGTCGACACCCACATGTCGCCCGATCACGACATTCTCGCCGTCGTCGGAAGCGGGCAACAGGTCCAGCAACGTAGCCCAGCTTCCCACGTCGCTCCAGCCCAGATCGGCCGGCACCACGGCCACGTTATCCGCCTTCTCCATGATGCCATAGTCGATCGTCTCCGACCGGATCGAGAGCCAGATATCCTCCGGAATGACCCCGACTTTACCCGTTTCATCCCAGAAAGCCTCGATCTGCATCAACCGCTCGTAGAGGTCCGGCATATAGCGAGCGAAGGCGTCGAGGATGGTGGATGCCTGCCAGATGAACATGCCGGCGTTCCAGTAGAAATTCCCCGCAGCGACGAAGCGCTGCGCATCCTCCAGGCTGGGCTTCTCGGTGAAGCGCACCGCCCGGCGCACTTCTACGCCGTCGATTTCCATCAACCGCTCACCGCCCTGAATGTACCCGTATCCGATCTCTGCGTAGGAAGGCTGGATGCCCAGTGTGACCAGATACCCCTCTTTAGCAGCAGCCTCTGCCACGCGAAGCACGCGATGGAATTCTTCCGTATGCGTGATGAAGTGATCTGCCGAGAGGCAAGCCATCACAGCCGACGGGTCCTTACGGTGCACGAAAAGCGCGCTGACCCCCACCGCGGGGGCAGAACCCCGCCCCGCGGGCTCGCTGAGGATGTTCTCGGCCGGAATCCGAGGAAGCTGAGCACGTACCGTGGGGGCATACGCCCGGGAGGTGACGACGATGAAATGATCCTCGGGGGCCATGTCCTCCACCCGGGCGTATGTCTCCTGCAGCATCGTGCGCTCAGGCGATGTTATGTTCAGAAACTGCTTGGGCATCTGTCGGCGGCTGCGCGGCCATAGCCGGGTGCCAACGCCGCCCGCAAGAATCACGAAGTACATCCTAGACCTCCTCGTCGGAGAATATCCACGTCAACTACCCCTCCCCCTCGCGCTCACTCCGGTACTCGACACCACTCTCCTTAGCCAGCACGTAATTCATTCCACCGACTTGTCGCACCAGCCCCTTCAGCTCCATCAACGCCAGCGTGCTGGAGACAACAGCAACGGGTAGCGAGGCCGCCTGTGCTAATTCATCCACATGCGCGGGCTCGGCGCTCAGCAGCTCCATCAGATGAGCCTCCGTGGGATCCGACGGAAGGACTGTTCTGATCTCGGCTTGCTCAGCGATTTGTCCCATATTCAGCGTCTCCAGAATGTCGGACGCGGAGAGCACTAAATGAGCACCGTCCTGGATCAGTCGATTGGTGCCTATGCTACTCCGATGCAAGATGCTGCCCGGCACGGCGAACACATCACGCCCCTGCTCAGCGGCGAACCGCGCGGTAATCAACGCGCCGCTGCGCTCGCCGGCCTCCACGACCAACACCCCCTTGGACAGCCCGCTGATGATCCGATTGCGCGGAGGGAAGTTCCCGCTCTCCGGCTTTGTGCCCAGCGGGTAATCAGACACCAACGCCCCGGACTCGGTGATGGCCTGAGCGATGCGCCGATGCTCGGGTGGGTAAATGACATCCACACCGGACCCCAACACGGCAATAGTCCGCCCCCCCTCCTCCAGAGCGACGCGATGTGCAACGATGTCGATCCCACGTGCCAACCCGCTCACCACCGTGACGTCGCTGCGAGCCAGATCGGCCACCAGTCGTCGAGCGGCCTCTCGCCCATAGGCAGTAGCCCTCCGGGTCCCCACCACGGCCACAGCCCATTCATCCTTCGGGATCAGCGTACCACGAACGTACAACACCGGGGGCGGATCATAGATTTGAGAGAGGCTACGCGGATAATCAGCGCTCTCCCAGGTTAACACCTGCACGCCAGCCCGCTCCACCCGGGCCACCTCACGGTCCAGGGAGATGCTCGACCGGGTGGACAGAAGGTTCTCCAGCGACCGGCGGTCCAGCCCGGCCCTTCGCAGCTCCCCAGCGGATGCGTTCCAGGCGGCTTCAATGCCGCCGAAATAGTCGAGTAACATACGCAGGCGCTGAGGGCCAATGCCGCGGACCAGGTTGAACCCTATCCAGTATCCCAGGTCAGACATGGAGCCTCCCGCTGGCTGGATATTCACTCCTCCCCGTCGAAGGGGACGGCGCAAGCATACTCGAAGGGATGGCGTTTGTCAAGATGAATGTAACGAATATCTGTCATCTGTAGGGGGACTCCAGCCAATTTGCGAAACCTCGGTCAGTCCTCCAGCCCCGGGGGCACACTCACGTACATGCGTCCGGCTTCCAGGTCAACGGACAGGATCACATGTCGAATCGCGGGAAGTAACAACTCCTTATCCGCACCGCGCACGACGTATACATCGTTCACCTCGTCTGGGGTCTCGATTACTTCTACGACGCGGCCCAGGTATCGCTCCTCCTCCCACACCTCGAGCCCGACGATCTCATGGATGTAGTATTCATCCTCGCCCAGCGGCATCGCCTTGTCACGTGTCACAAACAGCCAGCGGCCGCGCAGCCTCTCAGCCGCGTTGCGGTCAGGGCTCAGGGCCAACTTCAAGATCGCCTGTCCCTTATGCAGGCGAGCGCTCTCGACCTGGGTGGCCTGTACTGCCCGAGCGTCCTCGTCGCCGACGTACACCTCCTTCAGCAGGGTGAAGCGGTGTGGCCACGCTGTATGGATCTCCACCTTTACCTCACCGCGCACGCCGAAGGGCGCCACAATACGGCCGATCGCCAAGTAATGCTGGCTTACCTTCTTTGCCATTCGCACCTCTGTGCCCCGTCCGATCATCCATCATCTGGACGTTAACTTATAACCCGTTGAGCGGCGTGAACAGAAAATCCATTGTCCAGACGCAAAACGACGGGAGCGCAGGTTTCTGCGACCTCCCGCCGTTCAGAGGCCCAACGGATATTTCCCCTGGAGCACCACGCATGCCCCGCCGTTTCAATGGATAACAAACAAGTAAGCGATTTCCCCGTCTAATGGCGCCCTATAAGCCAGCTTGCAACGATAACACAACACACGGAAGTATACAGCCGGCCCTCGAACGCGCTACGGCGATCTTCCATCCCCCTCAGGATTCGACAATGTTCAAAGTGGCTCGTTTCCCCTGGCGCATGGCAGCCACGCGGAGGATGACTCGCATGGCATTAGCAACACGGCCGCCTTTTCCGATCACACGCCCCATATCCTCAGGAGCAACGCTTAGCTCCAGAACGACGGAGCGCGTCCGATTTCTCTCTCTTACGCGAACTTGGGAAGGATCATTGACCAGGTTTCTGGCCATATACGCGACCAGATCTTTCATGAACGCCTCCGGACGGCAGGCTATAACCGTATAGAGCGTCGGCTTAGGCTGCCTGTGAAGCCTTCGCCTGCTCCTTCAATGCCTCGGCCATCTGAAAGGCCTCAGTTTTCGCCAGTAGCCGCGCCACGGCTTCAGTGGGTTGCGCTCCCACGCTCAACCAGTACGCCGCGCGCTCTACGTTCACCTGAAACGTCTCCGGATCAGTGCGAGGATTGTAAAACCCAATCACCTCAATGAAACGCCCATCACGTGGCGACTCGCTATCAGCCACCACGATGCGATACGTCGGCTGCTTCTTTGCGCCCTGGCGGCGCAGTCGAATTCGTACCATGCTCCTCCTCGAACTCTTTCGCGATTAACAGTTATGAACCGCTCTCCGCTTGACTATGCTGCGCACGGCACCGTCCACTGTGCCCTGC
>JAGHDS010000332.1 GCA_021159845.1 Anaerolineae bacterium | reverse complement strand
ATGGTCAGGACGAACGTCGCCCCATCACCGCCCCAGCCCCAGGTCATCGGGTCCATCGCCAGGCTCAGCCAGAGGAATGTGGGCTCATCTGGCAGCGTGATCTGGTATGCGGCCCGGGCGGGTGGATGGGTTACCAGGACAGGCCGTGCGTCCCCGTTCTGTGGCATCGTGAACTGCGTGATGGCGACGTACTGACACGCGGTTGGATCTTCACCGGGCTTGGGTTGGCAGAGAGGGCGCTCGGGATGCTGCACGCGCGCTTGGGGGAACATGGCGATGAGATCGCTAACCTGATAGATCGTCAGCAGGTCCATCTTCGCCGGGTTCAGATCCACCAGTTGGTGGGCATGGTTTTCCCAAACCCAGGGTACAGTCAGACATAATGAGGATGTGATCAGGGCAACACCGACGTGTTGAGCGTCAATCGGCTTTGCAGTGGCGACCAGGTAGGCTGCCCAGGCTGCTACCGGCGCGGCGGTGATCGCGAACAGGTCCCAATCGTCTGGGCGAGGGAGTTTGTTGGCGAAGGCCAGTGAGTAACCGACGATACCCAGTGTCGCTACAGCCAGAAAGATCCCTTTACGCTCTCGCGGCCACCGCCCGGTCAATAAGAGCAAGATCACTCCAGCACTGACGGGGGCGACCAGATACAGGTTATTCAATACGTCCACCAGGTGGCTTGTGGCCAACATCTTGCTTAAGGGGAGCCAGAGCTGCGTATCGTCCGCGTAGCGGTTCACACCGATCTGTAACGCGGGTGCCCCGACTGCCTGGGCGAGCACCATTAGCGCTAGTAGCGGCACGATAAACCCGGTGGCCAGCCAAAGGGCGGCCTGAACTCGGCTCTTCCAATCTTTGTTCGCCCAGGCCAACACGGCTAGCGACGGGGCCAGGAAGATCGCCTGCGGGTGGAAGGCAACGGCCAGCCCCAGGGCACTCGCCGCCCAGGCTGGGTGGGATCGGCGAGAGAGCACGCGCATGGCCAGCCATATGTATCCCATCGCGGTCACGGTGACCAACGTGTAGTTCTCCACGTGTCCGAAGAGGAGTTGGATGGCGCCGGGCGACAGCAGTAACCCGAATGCGAGGCCGCGGCGTTGGGGGTCATCGGCTATCTCGGACGCGAGGCGCCAGGCAATCCAGACGTAGACCACACCCGCCAGGCAGCTCACCAGGGCGATGGCGTGCCACGCGTCCCACCCGATCAGGGCGTGGCTGACGTGGTAGGTGGCCACAACCGTAAGGCGGTCCAGCGGTTCCTTCCAGAAGTATTCGCCCCGCCATGAGGTGCGCCATCGACCTTCTAACAGGGCGATGGTGTATAGGGCATCGCCCCATAATGTGCGTTCCCGTAATGCCCAGAAGAGGAGGCCACATCCGGCCAAGAGCGCGCCGCCCATCGCTCGCGGCATTCGGGCCAACCGGGTGGTAATCCACCCGATCGCTTGGCTGAGCCGTTCGGCGATAGGGGGGATCAGCACGAGCAGGGGGAGGATGGCCAGGACAACGCGCGAGGGCCAGGGCAGCCTGGCTACGGCCTGCATCGCCCATAGATGTGGCCACCTGGGCGCCAGTAGCACCAGAGCAGCGAACAGCAGGGCGTTTACCAGCAAGGCGAGGAAAGTACGTCGGGACATGAGGGCTCCTTATCGTTGTGGTTGATCATGAGGACCCAGCAGGTAGTGTAGGATGATGCTGTGGACGACCTGCTCCACCGGCGCTCGATCGTCTGTGAAGATCGGCGTGCGTGATGGGGGTTTAGCGACCCGGGCCTGAGGGATGGCTCGCCGCATCATCTCGGCCAACATGGGATGTCTGAGCCCGGCCGCGTTCGCTTGCAGGTTCTCCAGCCGGGTGGGTTGTACCGTCCCCACGACGAGGCTGTTTCCCAGGCCATAGCCTGGATCGGGCTCATCCACGATGTAAACTGAAGGGAACACCTGCTTCATCGTCGCCGCCAGCGCATCGACCAGCCGGTAATCGTCGTGAGTCCGCCCCACGTTCACGGCGATGACGCCTGTCGGCCCCAGGCGCGCGCGGGCCAGCCGGAAGAACTCGACCGTAGTAAGGTAGAAGGGGATGTACGGCGGCCGATAAGCGTCTACGGCGATTACATCATACCGGCGTTGACTGGAGCGTAGGAAGACCCGGCCATCCTGTGCGATGGCACGCAGATTGGGCTCCGTCATGGCGAAGTACTCGCGTCCTGCCTGGATCACGACCGGGTCGATCTCGACACCGTCGATGGGGATGGGGCCGAATGCCTCCGTGTAGAGGCGGGCTATCGTACCTCCGGCCAGTCCGATCAGGCAGAGGCTCCTCACGCGCTCGGCCGGATAAGGTGGTGTGTTAAAAAAGGGGACGATGAGGAAATAGTCCCATATCCCCTCGCTCAGGGTGGCATGTGGATCGTACACTGAGTGGAGCCCTTCACCCTCATTGAGAAATAGCCAGGTTTCCGATCCTTGACGAACGACTTGTACATAGTTGTAAGGTGTCTCGGCTTCGAACACCAGGCCAGGCACGGGCTTGATGGGCATCATGTGTGTCACCCAGGCGATCGCCAGCACGGTTATCAGTAGAATGATGTGCAGGGAGAGTGCCTTGATCCTGTGGGTGTGCAGCCACATGCCGTAGAGCGCGGTGAGCAATAGCGCGGCGCCGAGGAGACTGAAGGTGAGCCGGGTTCCGATGCGGGGAATGAGCACGAGCGCGGGTAGGAAGGCGCCGATGATGCTGCCGACTGTGGAGAGGGCATAGATGCGGCCTGCCGCTCGGCCACTGGCATCCAGGCTGGCGACAGTGAGCCGCACAGCGAAGGGGGCCACGCATCCCAGCAGGATCACTGGCGCGGCGAAGAGGAAGAGTACGCCAGTCAGTGAGCCACCCAACAGGGCGATGTTGAAGTCGGATTCCCCGAAGCCCCGGGCGGCCAGGGAGAGCACCGGCCGGGAAAGGACCGGGACCCAGCCGACGAGTAGCCCTGCCCAACCTATCAGCCGATATAGCCTGAGGGGATTGGGGGAGCGGTCGGCGATCCGGCCGCCGATTGTGTACCCCACGGCCAGGTAGAGCAGGATAAGGCCGATCAGACTTGCCCAGACGATCAGGGAGTCCCCGAACCAGGGCTCCAGCAGGCGAGACGCTGATAACTCGACCGCCAGGGTCGCCACACCGGTGACGAAGACTGCCACATCTAGATAACGTTCGTGAGGCCGCACGGAACCTTCCTCCAGTGCCGCTGCGCGCGGCACGGAGATTATAGCGTTGGGTTGGCGAGGCGGCAAAGGGGGCAACCGCTTCGGATGAAGACCCTGACGAGGTTATGCCACCATGTATCCGATAGGCGACGTGTTTCACAAAGCGAGGGCGGCTCGGGTGACGCCTGGGCTTTGTGGCCCGCGTGAGTGGGGAAGGAATCGAGACCTTGCCAAAGGAGGGGAAGCTCCCGTCTCCGAATTGGGGAGAGGGTCTGGTGGAATCATTAGGAGGGTACCTTCCGGTACAGGGCCAGTGGGTCCAGCCGAGTGATATCGGGGATCCTGTCGTACGCGGGATCCAGGGAGATGATCGTGTTTAATCCGTTATGTTGCATGATGGCGATATGGATGCAGCCGCTTGGCCTGAGGACCTGTGCCTCTCGCATACGGCATAAGTTCGCGGCCAGTAGCGCGTCTTGGGCTTGCATGGGATAGTGGATAGGAACGATTTGCATCAAGCTGTGGATGAGTTCGTAAGCCTGATCTCGCCTGCCCGCACCACCTACATGTTCGATGATCTCTTGCACGACAGCGACATCAACAGCGGCATTCAGCCGGCCGTGTGCGATCTCTGTGATCACCCATGCACATGCCTCTCGCGCCGGACTATCTGACATAGCGGCATGGATGCAGACGTCTGCATCCAGGAGGGCAATCCCCAGGGGAGGCAAGGCGTCGTGTTCCCCTGTAGGTGCGCTAGTAAGCTCTATGGCCTCCCAGGGTATCCTCGGCAGGTGAAGCGTAAGCAGATGCTCCAAGGCCGAGAGCCGTCGCGTGCTGGTCGGGTCAGCCTCATATGCTTGGATGATCGCATTGCGGACCAGCTCCTCGATTGTGCGACCACGTTGCTTGGCCATCTCTGCCAGCAGTTCGTACTGGTCATCCGTGAGCTTCGTCTCCACTTTGTGCACGTAAACGGTCACGATTCCCTCCGGGTGTTCAACCTTCTCCCCTGCTACCCCGGGATGGAGAGCAGGCGAGGAGTGCGGGGAGTTCGACTGTGTCTACCTTATGTACATCCTACATGAGAGGCAGGCGCTCGTCAACACCCCTGGCTAGGGAAAATGTTCCCTATTGATGATACACAGACGGTAATCTTTGCTGGGGCAGAGGAAGATGACAGTTCCATCGAGGGGGAGTCAACGCGGGGGCGATGTACGATGCTCCCCCATGACTGTTCACCGTTGGGGTGAGGGGATCGCTCCCATGCGTATGAACAGCGCCACGTCCCTGTGCATCAAGTCCGACGGAATTGCATACTCTACGACCAAACGGCCCGGTACTTCATTGTGCCCCCCGTAGTTCTCCTCTCCGATCCACTCCGTTGAGGAGGTGGAACTAAGAAAGGACGTGGCAGGGGAACAGTGAACGGTGACTACCCTCCCGGAGTTTGATCGGATTCCCGCCCTGTGGTAGACTGCTCAATGCTCAGGTCGCGAGAGGGATGGGGAAAGATGATCGTCATGAATGCCCCGCGCCTGGTGCGGCGGTTGATGAATCTTCCACGATAGATCACAGCCTAAGCCCTTGTCCAGTAATGGTACGTCGCTTTTGGGGGCGGGGCAGTGAGCGATCCGGCGCAATGCATGAGGAGGAGATGATGGTCCTAGCCGACTTAGATGGAGTGTGGAAACTCGGGGAGTTCGACCCCGGTGCGGGCGTATCGGCTCGCGCTTTCTCGCTGGACTATGGTGACACCGACTGGATCCCTGCTGACGTCCCGGGCGACGTGCATACCAGCCTCGTCGCCGCCGGCCGAATCGATCCCCCCTTCTATCACATGAATGTGGAGAAGTGCCAGTGGGTGGAGCGGCGGGAGTGGTGGTATCGGACGCGTTTTATCGGTCCCGACTGGGGGGACACCGACCGCCAGCTCCTGGTTTTCGAGGGATTGGACACCTTCGCGACGATCTACCTGAACGGCGAGGAGATCGGCCATCATCAGAATATGTTCATCCCCGCGTCCTTCGATGTCACGGGCAAGATCAAGGCCGGGGAACCCAACATATTGGCCGTTCGCTTTGACCCCGTGCTCGATCGTGTGGGTGATCGCCAGGTGCCTGGCCAATGGGCGGGTTTTGGCCCGGAACGCGTGTGGGTGCGCAAGGCACAGTGTCACTTCTCCTGGGATTGGGGGCCGCGATTGGTGAGCGTGGGGTTGTGGCGCGGTGTCCGTCTGGAGGGCTATCGGGCGGCGCGCTTGAGCGATGTCTTCTTCCGTACCGAGGAGATTCGCTCCAACCAGGCGCGGGTGCATATCACAGTGGAAGCCGATGTATGGGGCGCTACGGATGCACTCACAGCGGCCATTCGCTTGACGCATGATGATCAGTGCGTGGCTGCGGAGGTCCCCGTCGTCGATGGCATAGCCGATGTCACTCAGGATGTCACTAACCCAGTGTTATGGTGGACCCACGATTTGGGCAAGCCTGCCTTATACGATCTCAGTGTGTCCCTCCAGAGCGGCGACACGACGCTGGACACTCGCCGGGAGAACGTCGGTATCCGCACCATACGTGTGGATCAGTCCCCGGATCCCGATGAGCCAGGGACGAAGTTCTTCACCTTCGTGTTGAACGATGTGCCGATCTTCGCGAAGGGGGCCGATTGGATCCCTGCTGATTCTTTCATCTCCCAGGTGACGGAGGATCGCTATCGGGAGCTGTTGGAGTTAGCCGCCGAGGCTAATATGAACATGCTCCGCGTGTGGGGCGGTGGCCTTTATGAGAAGCCGGAATTCTACCGCCTGTGCGACGAGCTGGGCATCTTGATCTGGCAAGACTTTATGTTCGCCTGTGCTCGCTATCCCGATTATGATCCCGAGTTCTACGCTGAGGTCGAGCGGGAGGCTGAGCAGGTCGTTCGCAGGTTACGCAATCGGCCCTGTCTGGCGCTATGGTGTGGGAACAACGAGAACGACTGGATCGAGGACATGGTTTACTGGCAGGATCCCGGTCACGACTTCCCAGGCCGCAAGATCTATCACGAGCTGCTGCCCCGCATCGTCGGGGAGCTGGATCCCAGTCGGTTGTATTGGCCGTCCAGTCCTTATGGGGGCAATGATCATAACGACGAGCGCGAGGGAGATCGCCATAACTGGCAGGTCTGGCATGGGGCCGTGTACCCGCGGCGGTTCGGCGAGGAACCCAAGCGGGATTTCTCCCCGGCTGGCGTCTCCTTCCGTCATTACGCGGAGGATCCCGCTCGCTTCATCAGCGAGTTTGGTATGCACGCCGCTCCGATCCTGGAGACGTTGCGTCGCAACGTGCCACCGGAGGAGCTGTACTTTGGCAGCGAAGGATTGCTCTACCGAAACAAGGATAATCCCAAGGACAAGGGTAACAATCTGATGCTGGCGCACACCGGCTTGCCCAAGGACTTGAACCAGTATATCGACTTCTCCATGATCGCGCAGGCCGAGGGGTTGAAGTTCGGGATCGAACACTATCGCAGGCGCAAGCCCCATTGCTCGGGGACCTTGTTCTGGCAGTTGAATGATACATGGCCGGGACTGAGCTGGAGTGTGTTAGATTATTACGCCTTTCCCAAGGCGGGCTACTTCTATGCCCGTCGGGCTTACGCCCCTGTTATGGCTTCCTTCAAGCATGAGGAGGGAGGTGCATTTAGCCTCTGGATCGTCAATGACACATTGGAGCCGGTGATCGACGAGGTCACCTGGGGGGTCGCCGAGTTCGACGGAACCACGTTGCGTGAGGGGGTCGTCAAGGTCTCTGTGCCGGCCAACAGCGTGCAGCGGTTAGTATACCTTCCAGCCGATGATGTGCCCGGTGATCCTGAGCGTACTTATCTATTCGTGCGTTCAGGGCAGGGGCGGTTCCCGGATAACCGGGAGTTCCGTGTGGAGGTCAAGGACCTGATACGCCCTCAACCTTCGCTCACGGTGGGGATGATTCGTGACGAGGAGACGGGGCGGATCACCGTGCGGGTCGGCAGTGATGTTTACGCTTACTTCGTCAAGCTCGTCGTTCCCATTGAGGGGACGCGCTTCAGCGACAACTACTTCGATATCTTTCCTGGGGAAGAGCGTGTGGTCGAGGTGTGGAACGTGGCCGGTCATCCCATTTCCCCGTCTGATATCGAGGTCTCCTGCCTGGATGGAGCGTGAAAGCGGAGAAACGGACAGCGTGGGGGAGCAAGTGGGTGAGGACGGAGCGAGTGGCTTCGTCCTTACCGTTCTCTGTGCTAAAGAGGAGAGGCTAGCCGTTGAGCGCTTGCCTTTGAGATCGGTGAGTCGGTCGCCTCGTGGCGATGCGTGAGGGCCCCAGGGGACGTCCGGGGATGGGATTTGCCGATGTCAACGGTGTGGAGTGAGGCCCGTGGAGAGGTTTGACCCTGTTGCCTACGAGCGAGAGATTGAACGCAACTTCCGGTGGAATTTCGTCGTCAATGCCCTGGATGGCGCGTTCTTTTGGTTCGCGCTCACTTTTGCCTCGACCAGTACCGTATTGCCATTGTATGTTCGGCATCTGACCGATTCGAAGCTGGCGATTGGGCTTTTGGCGGCTATCCCTTCTATGGGATGGCTGCTTCCTCAGCTTTTCACAGCTCCCTTTGTCGAACGGCTGCACCGTAAAAAGCCCTTTTTCACATGGACCAGCCTGGTGACAGAGCGGGCGGCCTTCCTGTTCATGGCGATCAGCGCTTATTTTCTGAGCGAGCGGTCGCCTCGGTGGGCCCTCATCGTCTTCTTCGCTGCACTCATCTGGCATGCCTTCGGCGCTGGCATCGCGGCTACTGCCTGGCAGGACATGATCGCGAAGGTCATCCCGATACAGTGGCGCGGTCGGTTTTTCGGCGTGTCGAACTTTTTGGGCGCGGCGATGGGGATCCCTGGCTCTATCGTCGTCACGTTGATACTCAGCCGGTACCTGTATCCGGTCAACTTCGCCTTCTCCTTCGGGCTGGCTTTTGTGGGCGTGATGATCTCGTGGGCTTCGGTTATGTTGACCCGGGAGCCGCCCGGCCCTGTGCGGGCTGAGCGCGAATCATCGCTGATGTATCTCCGCCGGCTACGGGGTATTTTGCGCACTGACACCAATTTCGCCCGGTACTTGTTAACCCGGGT
>JAGHDS010000358.1 GCA_021159845.1 Anaerolineae bacterium | reverse complement strand
TCGATCCGCACCCTGGTTGATCCTCTACCCGGGCCTCGCCATCATGCTGACCGTGTTTGCCTTCAAGCTGTTGGGAGATGGACTACGTGACGCACTGGACCCGGCTCAGCGCAAGAGTATAGGAGGCTAGCGGTATGGCTAAATATATCTTGCGGCGCCTGGTCCTGAGCATCCCCGTTCTCATCGGCATCTCCCTGATCACGTTCGTGCTGATCTACTATTTGCCCGCAGATCCCGCGCGTATGTATGCCGGCCCCAACGCCTCCGTTGAGACGGTGGCTCGCATTCGGGAGGAGATGGGACTCAATGATCCACTCTGGGTGCAATACTTCCGGTATCTCACCCGGGCACTGCATGGCGACCTCGGCTTCTCCTACGACCTCCAGATGCCCGTCCTGCAAATGATTCTAGATCGATTCCCGTACACGCTACAGCTCATCATCGGCGGGATCTTCGTAGAATTGGCGATTGGGGTGCCGGTGGGGATCATCTCGGCTATCCGTCAGTATTCCTGGTGGGATCGGGCGGGCATGGTCCTGGCACTGCTAGGGGTATCCATGCCTCCCTTCTGGTTGGGATTGTTGCTCCTCTTCTTCTTCTCGTTCAAGGTCCCCATCTTCCCCTTAGGGGGGACGGGCAGTTTCCGACATCTGATCCTGCCCGCCTTGACAGCGGGGCTGGGCGGGGCGGCGTGGTACGCGCGTATGGCGCGCTCGTCCACGCTTGAGGTGTTGACAGCCGATTACGTGCGTACGGCTCGTGCAAAGGGGCTTCCCTTCCGCAAAGTGATCTTCCGCCATGTGCTTCCTAACGCGCTGAACCCCATTATCACGATGGCGGGCATGGACATCCCCTGGTTCGTAGGAGGGGTCGTCCTGGTAGAGCAGGTGTTTGCCTGGCCCGGTATAGGGCGTATGGCCGTCGAAGCGATCATCGAGGTGGATATCCCCCTCATTATGGGGACAGTCGTTTTCACAGCAGTGCTGGTTGTCACCAGTAGCATCCTGATCGACATCGTACAAGGGTTCCTGGACCCGCGTATCCGGCACCAATATCGCTGAGAATGGAGGAGTCCTCGTATGTCTAAAGAACACTATCTGGACAGCTCTGCGGTACATAATGTCTGGGATAACTCTATTGAGCCCCGACTGCACATTGATCCAGGGGATACCGTGATCTTCGAGTGTGTGGACGCGTCAGGACAGCAAGTCACCCCCGATTCCCAGGCCAGTGATCTCACCCAGTTGGACTTCGGTAAGGTGAACCCGCTGACGGGACCTGTGTACGTCGATGGTGCCGAGCCGGGGGACACACTGAAGGTGGAGATACTAGATCTGAAGCACAAGGGGTGGGGGTGGACGGGGATCATTCCCGGGTTTGGCCTGCTGGCTGATGAGTTCCCCGAGCCATATTTGAAGATATGGCAATTGGAAGAGGGCTCGGCCGAGTTTAAACCGGGGATCCGCATCCCGCTGGAGCCGTTCTGCGGCTCAATGGGAGTGGCACCGCGCGTCGATGGCCCCATCGGCACAGTTGCCCCAACGGAACACGGGGGTAACCTGGACACGCGTGGGCTCGTCAAGGGCACCGTGTTGTACCTGCCCGTTTGGGTGCCGGGTGCCCTGTTCTCCTGCGGTGATTGTCACGCGGCGCAGGGCGATGGCGAGGTATGCGGGACAGGCATCGAGTCCCCAATGACTGTGACCTTACGGCTTGGCCTCGTGAAAGGAGCCTCTATCTCCGAGTTCCGGTTCGAGACCCCCAGCCCGCTGACTAAGACGGACACGCAAGGATATTATGTGACTACAGCGCACGGTCCCGACCTGTATAAGAATGCCCAACAGGCGATTCGGTACATGGTCGACTATCTGAGCGCGGAGCATGGGCTGACCCGTCCGGAGGCTTACGCTCTCTGCAGCGTCGCGGTGGACCTGAAAATCAGTGAGATCGTAGACGCCCCAAATTTCATCGTTTCCGCTTACCTGCCGAAGAGCATCTTCACTGCATGAGGCAACCTGCTTTAATCGTCACGTAGATATACCAGGCGGAGTCGCTAAGGTTCCTTTACAGAAGACCTGCATTGTGAAGCGATCGCATCCCCAGCGCCGTACAGTGCTGGGGATGTGGCTTTTTCCTCTTATATCCTCCCTTTTTATCTCCTTCCGCCCCTCATAATCCTTAACGAAAAAGATGCAGAATTTGCTCGTCAATTAATCAGTACTATAGTACCACGGTTTAAGGCTTAAAATTTCGGTACGGTCGTCTGGGAGGGGTTGTATCCCCACTGAAAGCATGTTATACTGCAAGTGGGACAAAGTGGTGCGGTTTGGAAGGGTTGTTGCCCTGAGTGGGACATGGGGGTAACAACCCTTCCTGCCACCTGGGGCAAGGCAGAACAAATGTTTCTTGGGCAATACACGCATAACTTGGACGACAAAGGACGGTTGACCATACCGGCTAAGTATCGGGAAGACCTGGCTGATGGTATGGTAGCCACGCGTGGTGCCCAGCGACAGATCGTGATTTACCCCCTGGGCGAGTGGCACGCACTCACAGAGCGTGTCGATGCATTGCCTAAGTTGGACACGCGAGCCAGCAATATTCGACGCCTCCTCTATGCTTTTGCGGAAGATCTGACTATGGACCGCCAGGGGCGGATCCTGATATCGCCCCGACTGCGCCAGTACGCTCACATCAATAGTGAGGTGACCATTGTTGGTCTGAACACACATATCGAGCTGTGGTCACCAGCTGCATGGCAAGAGATCGAGGCTCAGTTTGAAGACGGCACCTTTGTAGAAGATTATTATGCGACGCTGGGCATCTAGGCGGTGATGACGGAGAGCACGGCAGAGGCTGGCCATCAGCCTGTCATGCTAGCTGAAGTCTTGCAGGGCCTCTCCCTCCGCCCGGGAGATAACGTCATCGATGCTACGATTGGCGGCGGAGGACATGCGATTGCTATGCTTCGTGCCATCACGCCCGGCGGGCGGCTTCTCGGCTTGGATGCCGATCCGGCTGCCATAGCCCGTTGTCGACAGTGCTTCGCGGCC
>JAGHDS010000505.1 GCA_021159845.1 Anaerolineae bacterium | reverse complement strand
GGGATGCTACGGGAAAAGGAGGTTGCCGGTCTCGTTCCACATGTCGTTCCCATCCCCGATCTGGTTGTGGCAGATATCGGCGAAGGGGTTGCACGAAGGGTCTACGGCGGGGGAGATGTTAATAGTGCCGGTATCGTAGCCGTTGCTGACGGCTATCGTGATCGCATGAGACAAAGTCTCCTGGGCTTTACCCTCCCCACTCCGAACCACGTCGATCATGTACCCGCCCAGAACTTCCGGAGAGACCCCACACACATCGGAGAGGACCCGGAAGGTCTCGGTGATACCCAGAGTGTGGGCGTAGGCGGCGATTTCGTGCCCCTGGCCCTGCATCTCCGACAGTAGATCGTCTTCAGAGGAACTGCTGCAGACGCCCTTGGCCAGCGCCTGCGTGAACTCCCAGGTGATCTCGAACCCGTGCCCGTCGGCGACCTGACGTATCCCCTTAACCAAAGCCATCATGTTCTGCAACCGCACCGGGTCGACAGTAGTCAGACTGGGGTCGGTGTATGGGTAGTAGTCCTCCCCGATCTGAGTATGGATGACGTAGAAGACGTACAGTGGCGGGATCTCGCCGCTGGTGGGGGTGGTGGTAACCGCGGGGCCCGGCGTGGCCGAGATCCCTTTCAGCATCAGCGGCATGTAAATCCCCGCGGACACCGGCGGCGTTCCTGTAGGAGTTGACGTAGGCGTTGACGTGGCCGTAGGTGAAACGGTGGCCGTGGGAGTAGGTGAAACAGCAAGCGTCGGCGTAACAGTGGGCGTGGGCGTCGGCGTGCCGCCCGACGTAGCGTGGGTCCGATCCGCCATCTGGCGGACGGCGGCGCTCTGAAGCACGGAGTTACTCACATCCTCGGGGACGGCGTAGGAAGCTGCATCGCTCCAGTCCGCGGGCGGGGTGTTGGGAGCGTTGTTGGGCAGGTCCGTGCGCCCAGCCAGCGTCGGATCCGCCTCCACCATATACGAGGGGGACGGGTTGATCTGAACCCATGCACCGGCGTTGTCCCACCCCTCGAAAGCCTGCCGGATATGCGGCTTGTCCGATGCGGTCTGCACGTGATCCACCACGGTAGCCAACACCATCCCCTCCAGACCGGGGATATTGGTCACGGCGTCCGGGTAGAGCCGCACCGCTTCCCGCAGGTCCCAGAACGCGTTAGCCTGGGGCACCGTCGCGATGCGGCTGGGCCAGGTTCCGCTGAACACGTGGTGATCGACCAGAGCCTGGGTGGCAGGCCGGGAGTAGACATCGTGGGTTCCGTCCGTGTACGCTCTCAGGGGAAAATCCTCGTCCACGTCCAGCAGCCTGTTGCCGTTCAGATCCGGAGTCCGGCACCCTGTCGACGGGTCGTCGACGGTGGTGTAGGTGCCGTCGCCGTTGCCGTCCAGGAACACCGGGTGGGTGGATGCCGGATCGTAGGCGATCTGACTGTAGTCCACGCCCAGGACCAGAGGACCGTATGCATAGTAGCGCGGATTGGTCACCGCCAGGCGGACGTCGAGGCCGGGAGGGCAATCCAGGATCACCCCGCCCAGGTCCGTGGTGGCAATCTGGCTGGACACCGGCGACTCCCACTGGACGATGTAACGCAGATACCCGGCCAGGCTGGTACCGTACAGGGCCGCAACGGCCGTGACGATGTTCCCCCCGTTGGAAGAACCGATGAGACCTATGTTATCATGCAGAACCGGCACGGAAAGCAGGTCGTCGATGGTCTGCCCCGACGCATCAGTCTTCTTCCCGGCTGCGAACAGGACGACATCGCGCAGCGCGGCGATGCTGCTGTTCCCCCGATGATCGTAAGTACCGCCGCTGCGGCGGCCCGTAGTGGCGTCTACCCCTCCGGGAAAGAGAAAGACGATGCGGATCATGTCTGTGGCCTGAAAGAGGAAAGGACGTAGCTGGCCGAGGCTATCCCCGCCGGGGACGTAGACCACCACCGGCGCGCCGTCGGCATAGCGGGCATCGGAGGGGGCAGCCGGAGCGTAGATCCGGAGCGCCAGGGTTCCGGCAGCGCTTCCCGTACTGGCGGAAGGCAAATCCACATCGACGACGGTCACCGACGAGGACGCCCCTGCACGGCCCGGAACACCATGAGGACGGCGGAGCATGAAGCGCCGGAGGGCTCCCCTGCCGGCCTGCGGGGTCCTGGGGAATGCAGAAGAAGCGTTCCCTTCAGCACCAACACCGCCGAGAGGCAGCAACATCAGGATCAGCAGCGACACCGCGATGGCTTTCTCTAGGCGTGAAAAACGTCCCATGAATCTCTCCTTGCTGCGATGTATAAGGAGCGGGACCCATGCCCGCTCAGCTCGTCTCGCGAACGCTTTACTTCAGCAGAACAGGGGATTCGCCAAGCGTGATTTTCTGACCGGGAGTAACGTTCACCCAGGAGAAGTTGCCCGACGAATCCGGGACCACTGACGTCATCTTGCTGATCCCCTCGGGCACGGTGAAACTTCCGCTTCCCCATGCCACGTACCTGATGGCACCGTCTTTGGTCTTCACCCGATAGACGTTGGGGCCGCGCGGTTCGGCGCTCACCGTGGTGATCTGCCGGAAGGGGATCAGTTCGTGGGCCAGGAGGCGGTAGCTGTAGAGCGCCAGCTTGTCGGAACCGTCTGCCTCGCGCAGGCCGTACTCGCGCCAGTCGTTGTTGGGCCTGTCCGCCGAGCCGATGTAGGAGTGCCATATGACCAGTTGATCCCCCGCTCCCCACGCCTGCACCAACCGCCGGAATACGTCTGCCGCCTGGCTCTCCTGGCTGTTCGGGTAGTTGGTGCGAATGGTGAGGGTGGGGCTGGATGTCGAGCCTGTCTCCGTCATCCAGACTGGCTTGTCGGCGATGCCGCGGGCCTGTAGGAATTTCGCCAGGCGTGCACGCAGCATCGGGTACTTCACCCATGAGCTGTAATAGTGATAGTTGACGACGTCGAACCAGTCAGTACCGCCACCTTCCAGCACACCGGCAAACCAGGTGTTGATAGCATAATCATCCAGCCCGCCCATTCCGGGCATGACGATTACCGCGTCCGGATCGTGCTCCCGGATGAACTGCGCCACCTGAGCCAGGAAGCGCCCCTGTTCCTGAGGGGTAAAGCCACCCGCTGGAACGCATTGGGGCAGCCTCGGGGCGCGGTCACTGCCGGGATCGGCGGCACGCCAGTGGTCCATCTCGTTGCCGATCTCCCAGTATTTCACGTAAGGGCCGTACCGATCCACCACGTGCTCCAGGTAATCGCGGGCCTCCGGGCCCAGCGTCTTCTGGAAATTCGCAGAGTCCGTGCACCAGGGCGGCGTCCCCGATGCGTACCTGTAATCGAAGACGGTGGCGATGAGCTCAGTGGGCGAGTGCATGATTACGGTGTCCGCTGTCTCGAAATGCCACTCGCCATCGTTGGGCTCAATGTTCCTCCACGTCAGATCTGCCTTGACCAGATGGCGATAGAGCTGCACGCCCAGGTCGGAGAAATCACTGAAGATGGTCTCCGGCTGAAATGGCGCCGTCTCGTAGAAGTAGAAGCGGATGAAATTCACCCCCACCTGAGGTTCTTCCGTCTTGCCGGAGCTTCCCGGCGTGGGGGAAGGCTGCGGCACAGGTCTCGGCGTCACCACGGGCTTCGGGATCGAGATCCGTCCCTCCGCCTCGATAAAAATCGGCTTGTCCGAGAGAGCAATGTCCATCCTACCCTCAGAGACGGGCACGACCCTTTCCTCGCCGAAGACATCGGTCACCCTCGCCTCGGTAAAGGGGACAGGCAGGGAAACATCCACAGGATCGGCCTTGGCCGAATCGTATGGGTCCAGACTCCCCTCTCGATGCCATGCCACGAAGGTGGAGGAGCCATCGGATTTCTTCACCTCAAAGAAGTAGATGCTGGGATCCCCCAAATCGATCTGACTGACGCTCGTGACGCCGTCCATGTGCTGGACCAGGCGCTTATAGCAGGCGTAGCCCGGCAGTTCCTCCATATCCGGCGTGCGCAGCCGCATATGGCCGAAGATCGGATCCTTGCCGGGGGATTGCAGGTTCCACCACCAGGTCGCCTGGACGCCGGAGGCCAGCATCACCAGATTGCGTTGGGTAATGTCGTGGCAGTGGATCACTTCGTTGAAGTCGTTTTCTTCCGTCGTGCCCAGGCGGAAGAAAGGACGTAGCTTTGCAGGGACTGCGTCCTGATGCTCGTACACCCAGCGGTTCGCACAGCGGGGGAAAGTTTCCATGTCCTGGGGACAATCCCTGCGGATTCGCCTGACCAGTTCCGCGAAAAGATAAGCGTCGCCATCGTGCATCGTGCGGGGATCAGGCCCGCCGTGCTCCGTGGAGACAATGGGTTTTTCGTAGCCGTAGCGTTTCATGCGATCACGGAACCACTTCACCCGGTGGGGAATGGCGTAGATGTCCTCATAGAGCCGGACATCCAACAAGTCGAAGTCGTCCTTGCCGTGCTCCAGGACGTAGTCGAAGAACTCCACGGAGTTTGGATCTCCCATGCCATGCTGGCTGAAATTGCCGTTGTGGCTCACGCCAACGACGAGCACATCGGGAAGCACACTCTTGACGGCCTGGTAGAAGAGGTGCTGTATTCGACAATACTCCCCTGGGTTCTTGGCAGGGAAATGGCGCCCCGAAGCGGGCTCCGTGTCCCGCTGGAAGTAGCGCACGCCGCCGTGGGCCCTATCGCGCACCCGCTCCGCCACTTTCGTGACGAACTCGGTGTAGTAGTCGTCGCAGCTTTTCTTGCAACTGGTCTCCCCCCTGGGGCACTTGCGCAACGGAGCGCCCTTCCGAGAGCCGACTTCCTCGTCGTAAGTGCACCAGCCGTTGGTGAAGAGGTTGACCAGAGCCTGGTCGTCGGGGCCGAGCTGGTCCAGGTAGAGGTCGAGCCGCTGGAAGTCGAACTGGTCCGGCTCAGGCTCCAGGTCGGCCCAGTAGAACGAGACTTTCGTCCGGTGCAGGCCCAGGTCATGGATGTAGTCCATGAAATGGTCTAGCCTGTCGGGGTCGGAGCCTTCGCCAAAGGCCACACCCAGGGGCATGTTCGCCGACGCGCCGGAGGATGCCACACCTGCAGAGGGCGTTGGGACTACGGGTTCCACAAGGCGCTTCGGCCCCGTCTGGGCGCTAACGGCGGAGCTGTTCCCAGCCTGAGCGGGTGGATTCCCCACGAGTGGTCTCGCTGGGAGATGCTGTCTCGCTCTGGTCCGGGGTCTCGCTGGCATAGGGCGCTTCCCGCCGGCCCGCGCGGGGGTTGCACCCTCGACACCGCCTTCGCTCCAGTCTCCGAGCGTGGTACCGACGGTGACGCTACGGGCACGGTCGGTTGCACTTGAGCGTCCTCCTTGTCCTTACACGCGCTCAGGATCAAAAGGAGCGCCAGGAACAAAAACACCACAGAGTACCAGCCCCGTCTCATGGATCCAAACTCTCCTTTCCTTGAATCGCTTATGCGTTCGGATACGCTGCGGTCCGGTTCCGCGCTCAGTACTCCCCGACCAGCAATATAGCAGGCGGATTTCCCCGGGTCAATACGCAAATAGGCCCTATTGCGAAGATCTGGCCACCTCCGACGACAATTCGTCGACAGCCCGAGAAGGTGCTCATCTCCTACCCGCCCATAGAGAGAGGTCCCAATGGATTTCCCTCATGGAGACGTAAGCGGCTCCAGGGTGATCAGCCAGACCGAATACGGATTCGCGGTCAGAGTGATCTCCCCCCGCCCCTGGTCATCCGTGATCAGGGGACCAGTGATCGTCTCCAGGGCCACCGATGCCCCATCCTCGGCCGGTGCCCGGGCGTTGTGGGCCGCCATCCCCGGGTAGCCGCGGCCCCTCGCCCCGGG
>JAGHDS010000221.1 GCA_021159845.1 Anaerolineae bacterium | reverse complement strand
CGTACAGGTACTCCACCCACAGGATCGCCACGTAATTCAACATCAACGTCGTGATGATCTCGTTGACCCCAAGCAGCGCCCGCAACAAGGCAGGTCCCAAACCCCACAACGCGCCGGCGGCAAAGCCGGCCAGGAACATCAGCGGCAGCAGCGACCAATCCGGCAGCCAGGGGAAACGCTCGGGGAAGAAAAGCGCCACCCCCGCCGCGGCAAAGCCCCCCATGACCAACTGTCCCTCGGCCCCGATATTCCAGAACTGCATCCGGAAAGCGATGGAGACTCCAAGCCCGGCCAGCATCAAAGGGATAGCCTTCACCAGCGTCTCCGAGATGCTGTAGCCACCGCCAAACGCCCCAACCGCCATCGCCTTATAGGTCTCCCACGCGGGCGCCCCCACCAAATGCAGGAGGATGCCCCCCGTGATCAACGCCAACAGAATCGAGACGATGGGCGTCAGCACAGCCGCCGTCCGTGACGGATTAAGCCGCTTCTCCAGTCGCAACGAGATGCCCACGTCATCCTCCTGCTACCGCCGTCGCCCGCGAGCCCGCCATCATCAGGCCGATACTCTCGACATCTGCTTCCTCGGCCGGGACGATTCCCAAGACCTCTCCCTCATACATCACAGCGATGCGGTCACTCAGCGCCAGAAGCTCCTCCAGGTCCTCGGAGATCAGCAAAATCGCAGCACCCCGGGCCCGTTGCTCGAGCAACATGCGCTGCACCGCCTCCGTCGCTCCGACGTCCAACCCGCGCGTCGGATGCACGGCCACCAACAGGCCTCGGCCGGCCACGATCTCCCGCGCCAGGATGCACCGCTGTAAATTGCCGCCGGATAGCAACCGAACCGGCGTCGTGTGGCTTGGCGTGTCGATCCGAAAACGCTGGATCAAGTCCTGGGCAAAGCGGACCACAGCATGGCGATCGAGAAACGGCCCCTGGGATAACGGAGGTTTTCGATATCCCTTCAAGATGACATTGTCGCTCACTGGTAGGTTAGGCACAAGCCCCATACCCAGTCGATCGCCTGGGACATGACTGACACCGGCCTGAATCGCCTCACGCGGAGAATAGTTCGTCACGTCCCGTCCCCGGATTAACAGCCTGCCCGATGTGACAGGGCGCAACCCGGTCACGACCTCGGCCAACTCCCGCTGTCCGTTCCCCGCCACCCCGGCGATGCCCAATATCTCGCCCGCGCGTATCTCCAACGAGACACCACGAAGCGCCGGGAGCCCCTTGTCGTTCAGAACATGGACGTCCCGGAGCTCCAACATGACATCGCCCAAACGAGCAGGCTCCTTCTCCAACCGGAACAATACCTCTCGCCCCACCATCAGCCGGGCGAGCTCGGCCTTGTTCGTCTGAGCCGTGGGCATCGTGGCAATGACCCTGCCCTTACGCAGCACAGTCACCCGATCGGAGAACGCGGCGACCTCATCCAGCTTATGCGTGATGAAGATAATCGCCTTCCCCTCACCAGCCATGCGGCGCAGCGTCCGGCCCAGATCATTCGCCTCTTGAGGGGTAAGCACGGCCGTCGGCTCGTCCATGATCAGGATGTCGGCCCCTCGATACAGCGCCTTGAGGATCTCCACCCGCTGCTGCTCCCCCACAGAGAGCTGCCAGATATAGGCCCTGGGATCGACCTGCAGACCATAATGACGCGAGAGCTCGGTAATCTCTTCCTCGATATGGGACATGTTCAGCCGTAAGCGGGGCCTCTCCAGCCCTAAGATGATGTTCTCCGCCACGGAGAGTGTCTCCACCAACATAAAGTGCTGGTGGACCATGCCGATGCCCAGCCTGATCGCGTCGCGCGGGGAACGGATATCCGCCAAACGACCGTGGATGTATATCTGTCCCTCATCCGGACGGTAGATGCCTGCCAGAATGTTCATTAACGTTGATTTACCGGCGCCATTCTCCCCCAACAGCGCGTGGATCTCACCAGCGCGCACCTCCAAGTTGACGCCATCGTTCGCCACCACGCCCGGGAACCTCTTGACGATGCCGACCATCCGCACAGCGGGCACGACATCCGCGCCATTGCCGTTATGACCGTGATCGAAGGTCACACTACCTCCCTCTCTGCCACCAAGTCACACACCTGTTCCCCAGCAAACATGAGTCAGGCAGACCACATACGTGATCTGCCTGATCTCACACATCGCAGCTAAACCAAGCCCCTATTTAGGAATCTCACCTACAACCCCTTCAACCAGCCAGTTGAAGGACCGCTTCTCCTTATCCGTCATCACATGACCAGCCGGCACCCGCTCCTGGCCTTTATTATCCTTGATGGGACCGACGAACACATCGAAGTCGCCGGAGACGATCTCAGCCTTCTTGGCATCCACCAGCTTCCTGACGTCATCGGGCACCATCTTGCCATAGGGCGCCAGGTCGAGCAGTCCCTCCTTCATCCCCCACCAGATATCCTGAGGCTTCCAGGTGCCGTCCATCACATCCTGAACGATCTTCTTATACAGAACGCCCCAATGCCAGATCGGCGCGGTCAGCAGCGCGTCAGGCGCCACATCCGGCACATAAGCGTTATAGCCGATGGCATAAACGCCATTCTCCTGCGCCACCTTGTCCGGCTCCGTCGAATCGGATTCCCGGGCGATCACGTCCGCGCCCAGATCCAACAAAGCCTGGGCGGCCTCGCGCTCCTTAGGCGGATCATACCAGGAGAAGATCCACACCGGATGCACTTCCACATTCGGGTTCACCGAGCGGGCGCCCAACGTGAACGCGTTCATGTTGCGGATGACCTCGGGGATGGGGTAAGGCGCCACGTATCCCAGGATGTTCTTCTTCGTCATCTTACCGGCAACCATCCCGGCCAGGTACCATCCCTGATAGCCACGGCCATCATAAATGCCCACGTTGTCGGCCATCTTATAGCCGGTGGCGTGCTCAAAGACCGTATCCGGGTAATCCGCCGCCACCTCGAGCACGGAGTCCATATACCCAAACGAGGTAGCGAAGATGACCTTATACCCTTTCTGGGCATAATCGCGGATGACACGAGTGGCATCGGGGCCCTCCGGCACAAGCTCGCTGTAGGCCGTCTCGACGCCGAGCTCCTTCTCCAGATACAGCCGCCCTTGATCATGGGCATAGCTCCATCCCAGATCGTTGCGAGCGCCCACGTAGACGAAGGCGACCTTAGGCTTCTCGGCCGCAGGGGCCGGGGTGGGCGCGGCAGCCTGTGGAGCGGGTTTCCCCTGAATCGGGGCCGCCTCGGCCGGCGCCTTGCCGGAGACTCCTTCGACGAACCAGTTCATGCCCAGCAGTTGCTCGTCGGTCATGCACTGCCCCTCGGGCAGGAACTCCACGCCGTTCGCGCCCTTCAACGGGCCACAGAAGATCCCATCCTCGGACCCGGCAGCCACGATCGCCTGTTTTTCCTTCTCCACCAACGCTTTGACATCATCCGGGACCTTCGGGCTCAACGGCGCCAGGTCCACGATGCCATCGGCCATCGGCCCCCAGTAGGACTCCGATTTATAAGTGCCGTCCAGCACTGCCTGGGCGATCTGCGCGTACTTGACGCCCCAGTTCCATACCGGGCTGGTCAAGACGGTGTCCCCCACAAACTTGCGCATATCGGAGTCATAGCCAATGCTCAGGGCGCCATGCTCCTTGGCCGCCTTCTGTGGCTCCGTCGTGTCCTGATGCTGGGCGATGATGTCGGCGCCTTGAGCCAGGAGCGCCTCAGCCGCCTCCTTCTCCTGCGGCGGACCAAACCAGGTATTGGTCCAGACCACGCGCACCTGAGCCTTGGGATTCACCTTACGCACGCCCAAAGTGAAGGCATTGATCCCCCGGATCACCTCTGGGATCGGGTAGGCCGCTACATATCCGATGATGTTGGACTTCGTCATCTTGCCTGCGACGATACCGGACAGGTAACGGGCCTGGTACATGCGGCCGAAGACTGTGCTCACGTTCGGAGCCGTCTTATATCCCGAGATGTGGACGAACCAGGTTTCCGGGAACTCCTTGGCCACGGCGATCGTGGAGTCCATGTAGCCAAAGGAGGTAGTGAAGATGAGCTTGTACCCTTTCTGGGCGAAGTCGCGGATCACGCGCTCCGCGTCCGGGCCCTCCGACACGCTTTCGATGTAGGCGGTTTCGACCTTATCCCCCAGCACCTTCTCCACGTACTGACGCCCCTGGTCGTGGGCCCATGTCCATCCCAGATCACCGATAGGAGCCACATACACGAAGGCGATCTTCAGTTTCTCGCCCTCCTTGGCCGCTGGCTTGGGCTGGGGCGTTGGCGCAGCTTTCTCGGCGGGCTGAGGCGTTGGCGTCGCCTGCACTGCTTTCTCAGCTGGCTGCGGGGTCGCCGTGGGTGCCGGTGTAGCGCCTCGGGAACAGCCGGCCACCAGGAATGCCAAAAGCAGCAGCCATGTAATCCCTAAAAACAGGCCGTGTCGTCTCATGATCCCATCTCCTCCGCGGACCGTAATGAGTGTGAAGACCACAAGCGGAAGCACGCGAGGGCGCTCCCAGCCTCTCCCTGATAAGGGATTCCTAAAACGAAGCTCTCACTAGAGGAAACGACGAGGTTACTCCAATGAGCAACCCACCAACCGGCTGCGACTATACTACAGCCATTGGGCTTTGTCAATCCAACGAGAGGACGTGGGTGCATCTCAATCTGGCAGGTAGCAAAAGAATCCCGGCCTCTCGGAGAAGCCGGGATTCTTATTATCCCCTCCCGAAGCTGAAGAACGGCGACCAGCTACTGGCGGATCGCGGCCTCCAAAGCCAACCGTTGCCGCTCCTTGAGCGCTCGCTTCTTCGTCTGGCTACGGAACCAGGACTTCAACTTACTCGCCGTGAGCACGGGCACTGAAGCATCCTTCAGTTCTAGCTGCACATTCGGATGAATGAAGACCACAGCCCCCAATACCGGCGGAGGGTCTTGATCG
>JAGHDS010000386.1 GCA_021159845.1 Anaerolineae bacterium | reverse complement strand
CCGTCAGTTTTGGGACCTGCTATATCAGCTGGCGGATGAGGGCACCACGATCTTCGTCACGACGCACTACATGGATGAGGCAGAACACTGCCACCGGTTGGCCTTCATCCATCGAGGACACATCGTCGCCCAGGGCACACCGGAAGAGATCAAAACGCGGCAGATGGAAGGGCAGGTGATGGAGATCACCTGCGAACCGACCGACGCGGCCCTGGTAGCCCTGCGCAGCCTGGGGCGCTTCGACGAGGTGGCGCTTTACGGCTCGCGCATCCACGTGGCCGCGCCGCAGATCGGCCTACAGTCGAATCTGATCCGAAGCACGTTGCTCAAGGCAGGCGTACGCATCATAGACATGTCCGTCATCCCGCCCTCCCTTGAGGACGTGTTCATCTCTCGCCTCCGCTGAGGGAGGTGAGGACTCCAGGAGTGGTGTATGGCAAAGCGGATAATCGTAGTGATCCTCGTGATAGCTGTACTGGGTGTAGCAGCATGGCAAGGTTACCTCTTCATCCAGCGGGAACCGGAGAAGGTGCAGCAAGTCCTAACAGAGCTGGAGCTGACCACAGGTGAACAGACCAATCACCTGATCGCGTCAGGCATCATCGAGGCCCATCAGGTAGAAGTCGCCCCCGAGGTCGGCGGTATCATCGTCAGCCTTCCCGTACACGAGGGAGACGAGGTCAAGAAGGGGCAGATCCTGGCCGTGCTCGACACGGATTTGATCGACGCCCAGTTAGAACAGGCGGCCGCCGGCGTGGCCGTAGCGCAGGCCCAGCTTGAGCTGATGAAGGCAGGCGCCAGGAAGGAAGAGTTGCGTCAGGCGGAGGCAGCCGTACGCCTGGCAGAGGCCACGCGCGATGCCGCCCGACAGGCATGGGAAGACGCCAAGGCACTGCGAGATAATCCTCAGAGCTTGGATCTCCAGCTCATCAGCGCTCGGGTCGAGGTAGCCGTCGCCGAGAAACAGGTCGCTGCGGCCGAGGCGAATGCCCGCGCGATGGACATGGAACATGACATGTGGGGGCGGACAGTCAAGTACCTGAAGGCCGGGTTCGATGTCGTGAAGGATACCCCCTACGGCAAGATAGGGCTACATGTCACCCCGGGGACGGACAAGATCCAGGCGGCGAACTTGCAATGGAACGTCTCGGGGCAGCAGGCATGGGAGGCCTGGAGCAAAGTGGAAGCAGCGAAAGCCAACCTGTTGGCTGCTCAGGCACGCCTGCGAGACCTGGAGGCCAAACGCAACAACCCGATCGAGCTCCAGATTCAGGTCGATGAGGCCGAGGCCAGGTTCCACGGAGCCGAGGCTCAGGTAGCCCAGGCCCAGGCAGCGCTAGAGCGCCTGCGCGAGGGGGCGACAAAGGAGCAGATCGACGCCGCTCAGGCACGCCTCAAGCAGGCGGAATCGGCGCTCGACCACCTGATGGCCCAACGGGAGAAGTTCACCCTGCGCGCCCCCCGCTCTGGCGTCATCGTCACCCGCCCGGCAAACCGAGGGGAGGCCGTCGTCGCTGGCACTCCTCTGCTCAAGATCGCTGACCTCGACCAGGTCACGCTAACGGTTTACGTGCCGGAGGACAAGATCGGCCTGATCCGGCTGGGGGACAAGGCCAATGTGTCGGTGGACTCCTTCCCCGGACGCACCTTCCCCGGCCGGGTGACCTACATCTCCGATCAGGCCGAATTCACGCCCAAGAACGTGCAGACGACCGAGGAACGCGTCAATATGGTCTTCGCCGTGAAGATCACGCTCGACAACCCGAACCACGATCTGAAGCCGGGTATGCCAGCCGATGCCGACTTCGGCCCAATCAAGTAGCCATGAAGCGCTACAAGTGACGACAGACGGCGAACAAGTGACAGAGGAGCGAAACGAAAATGCACGATAAGCGACAGTGGTTGGCACTGGTTATCGTGATTGCGATAGTTAGCACGGGAATGTTGTTCCCCCTGCACGTCCTGGCATTCCCATGGCAGCGTGCAGTAATCACTGCTTCAGGTACCATCGAGGCGGAAGAGGTGAAAATCAGCTCGGAAACGGGGGGCAGCGTCGTCTCCGTCACGGTGGACGAGGGAGACCCTGTGGAAAAGGGGCAACTCCTGGTCCAGCTCGACGACTCACTGTTGATTCCACAGATCAGTGAGGCGGAGGCAGCCGTGGCCGCCGCGCGGGCCAAACTGGCCGAGGTGAAGGCTGGCCCGCGCCCCTCGGAGGTCGCCGCTGCCCGAGCGGAGGTGGCCCGTGCCCAGGCCGAGCTAACGGGGGCTCAGGACGCATACCAGCACGCCCAAGAGCTACTGGAGACACCCCACGACTTGATCGCCCAGATCGACGACGCAAAAGCCCGCATCGCCCTGGCAAAAGCCCAAATCGACCAGGCGAAGGCGCAATACGGCATGGCCAAGGCGCTCCGCGATGGCACCACCGGAGGCTCGGACTACGACAAGACTAAGCGCGCCGTCTATGAGCAACAGATGGCCGCAGCCCAGGCTGCGGTGGACGCGGCTCAAGAATCGCTGAAGGGCGCCCAAACCCTGCTGAACACGCTGGAGGCCATTCGTCGCAACCCGCTTTCCCTCATCGCCGAGGTGCACCGGACGGAGGGACAGGTGAAGGTGGCCCAGGCCGGGTTGACCCTGGCCCAGGCCAAGCTGGACACACTGTTGGCCGGCCCACGCATGGAGGAAGTTGTCGCCGCCGAAGCGGGGGTGCAACAAGCAGAGGCAGCATTACACCTGGTACAGGTGCAACGCGACAAGCGGGCGCTTCATAGCCCTATCGCCGGGCTGGTAACCAGCCGCCTGGTGGACCCGGGCGAGCTGGCCGCCCCCGGCGCGGTGCTCATGACCGTGGCCGACCTGGATCAGGTCACGCTTCAGATCTACGTGCCCACCGACCGCATCGGCCATGTGAAGCTGGGACAGGAGGCCATCGTAAAGGTGGATTCATTCCCGGGCCGGGAGTTCAAAGGACACGTCGTCTACATCGCAAACCGGGCGGAGTTCACACCCAAGAACGTGCAGACGAAAGAGGATCGCGTGCAAACGGTATTCGCCGTCAAACTACGACTGGACAACCCAGAGCACCTGCTGAAGCCTGGAATGCCAGCGGACGCTACGCTGGTGGAATGACCGACACGGGAGGGACCACACCATATGGCCCTGAATCAGGAGGAATCGCTGGCCATCATCCGCCAATTGCTGAAAGCCCGAGATGACCAGGAGCTTCATCGCCTCGTCAGCATGTACCTGCCGGTTATCGACGGGACGTTCTTCACCGTGTTGAACCAGGCCGTGACCGAGCTCGAACGAGAAGGCAAACCGGACATCGCCCGGGCGCTGGAGGCGCTGGGCGCTCAGATGCTGAAGATGAAGACGTTGATCTGATCCACCCATCCCATCGGCGGCCTGCCCCGCGACCTACCTCAGGGGACAGGCCGCCGATGCCTCGAAGAGCACCCCCGCGATCAATTGCCAAAAAAAGGCCCCGATGGTATAGTCCCGCCCGACGGCGCAGTGCATACACATCTGCGTGCCACTCTGCCGATCGGAGGTCTCCCGTGGTCCTTCACTCCCGGGCCCGGCGACACGGACTCGTTCTCCTGAGTTATGGACTCCTAAGCCTGATTCTCACATATCCCCTGATCCTGCATTTTACCACCCACGTGCCCGGTGACGGGATCGACGACCCCGCGCTGACCTGGAACCTTTGGTGGGTGCGCTTCTCGATCCTGAAGCTACACGGGAACCCCTTCCATTGCCGATGGATGTTCTGGCCGATCGGGATCAACCTGGCATTCTACACGCTCACTGTGCTAAACGGGCTGCTCTCCATCCCCCTCCAGACCACATTGGGCATCGTCCCGGCCTCCAATATCCTGCTGCTTTCATCCTTCATCCTGGGCGGATACGGGGCCTATCTGCTCGCGTGGGAGGTGTGGGGGACGGGACACCGCCCCACATACTCGCTCCTGGGAGCCGCCTGGCTGTCTGGCCTGATCTACGCCTTCGCCTCCAACAAGCTATTCTACGCGGCGTTAGGGCAGTTCAACATCGCCAGTTCTCAATGGGTGCCCTTCTGTATGCTTTACGTCTGGCGCGCGGGGCGCGAGAACGGGCGCCCACGCGACGCGATCCTCGCGGGGCTTTTCCTTGGATTACAAGCTTGGGCAGAGGCTACCTTCGCCTCCTTCCTGCTTATCTTCATTGGGATTTACGCGCTATGGCGCGCGGCCGCTCATCCCCGGCGGGGGACCTGGCTTCCCTGGGTGACCAGGCTCGCCATCCTGGGATTGGTCTTCGCCGCCATCATCGTCCCTATGCTGGCCAACATGTGGCCCGACTTACGGGCAGAGGGGGACTTCCTCACCTCCGGCGGCGGCTTCGCCGACGTCTTCTCGGCCGACCTGGCCGGCTACCTGATCCCGACGCTGCACCACCCGCTTCTGGGGCACATCACCGCTCACATGCCCTTTCCACACGACAAGGGCCAGCACGTCTACCTGGGATACAGCACTGGCGTCCTGGCCCTCATTGGACTGCTTCATCGGCCCCAGCGCACCGCGGCCTTTTGGGGCATCGCAGCGGTAGTCTTCTTCCTGCTCACGCTCGGCCCTACGCTCCGCGTCATGGGGCACGACACGGGTATTCCCGGTCCCTTCGCCCTCGTGTCGCGCTGGCCTTTCTTCAAAGGGAATCGCTACCCCAGCCGCTATGCGGTCCCGCTCCTACTGAGCATCTCCATGCTCGCCGCCGGCGGAGTGTTGGAGCTCCCACGCCGGCTCCCCAGGTTGCATATAGGAATGCTCGTGCCCATAGCCGCGCTCCTCTTCCTGGCCGAGCACATCGCCATTCCGCTGCCGCTGAGCGATATGGGGGTGCCGGGCATCTACCACCGGATCGCCGCCGAGACGGACCCGACGCCCGGCGCGGTCATGGAGCTGCCGCTGGGATGGCGCAATGGGGCGCGCGTGGTGGGTAAGCAAGATGTCATCATCATGTTCGAGCAATGGTACCAAACCGTCCACCATCGGCCGATCCTGGGCGGCAATACCTCGCGCAATCCGGAGTTCAAGTTCCAGTACTTCAGCGAGGCCCCAGTGCTCGACCTGCTCATCGGCATGATCAACGCCGATAGGCCACTACATCAGGCCCTGCGCGATGAGATAAAGCCGATCGAAACCTGGGTGCAAAATCCTTCCCTGGCGCCAAAGGGATGGCTGACCGCTCAACGTAAGCAGGCCGCCCAGGTGCTGGATGCCCTCGATATCGCGTACGTGGTCATCCACAGAGACAAGGTGCCGCCTGCCCTGGAGCAATACGTAAGGGCCGTGTTCCCTATCCAGCTCGTCGAGGACACAGGCAACATCGCGCTTTATCGTGTCCAGCGTACCCTACGCGCGCTGCCCCCAAGCATCAGCCTGGGAAGTAACATCGGGCACCTGCTGCTGGGTGAGGGTTGGAGCCCGCCCGCGCCTACCACAGACGGACCGCTGGCTGCTGCCGTATGGGCGGAACGGCGCGAGGTACGCCTACAGATTCCCGTCACGGCGAGAGCGAGGGGACTGGAGCTCCTCATGCGTGCGCCGGGCCCTGGGCAAGAAGTCAGCCTGACCATCAGCGGGTATTCGGCGGACAGGCAACCGATCTCAACTACGTGGCGTTGGGTGCGCTTCACATGGCCCCCCGGGCAGGCAAAGCCGGGGCTCGCACCGGTCCGACTGAGATTCGCCCGCACCTACGACCTGAACGATGTCCTGACAGGGACATCTCCCGCGCCCGGTCTACCGACTCACGCGGCCTTGCTCATACGCAGTGCCGGGGAGGAGGTCGGCGATTTCGCACACATCTACGTCAATGGTATAGACTATTCACCCAACCACCGGGGGTACAACCTGGTCCTGTTCGATCCTGACAACGGGACCGTCCGAGCGACAGCCTCGTTCGACACCCACGCCAGCGCCCGAGCGAGCGACGATATGGCGTCGTGGCTCCGCTCAGCCCCACCGGGACTATGGGTATTGGGCACCGTGCGAGATGAAGCATCGCTGCACCTGAGTGAATCGGCGATCGCCGCGCTACACAGCCTGGGCATCACCACAGATCTACGCGGCCGTTTCCGCTGGAGCCATGCTTTCATAGGCGCCCAAGGGTGGACGCCCGAGCAAGCGCGGGACCGGGCCAGCGCGCTCAGGCCGGCGACGATCGTCGTCAACCTCCCGGCGACGCGATCGCATGTCGCCGCCGAGGTCGCCGCGATTCGGACGATTCCTGTTGGGGATGAGTAGGCGTGCAGTCCTGTTGCCCAGTATAAAGTCTTATACTATAATTTGGACGTTGCGTGCAATATTTCCCGCCCGCAACGGGGAGTGAGAACTGTGACCGTCTCTGAGCGACCAATCCGGGTTGCACTGGTAGGGTGTGGATACTGGGGTCCCAACCTGGCCCGCAATCTACACCAAATCCCGGAGACCGAGTTAACCGCCTGCTGTGATGTGAACGAGCAAACGCTTGAGAAAATGGGGAGACTTTACCCCAACACACACCTGACGACCGACTTCGCCTCGATCTGCCGAGACCAGGCGATCGACGCGGTGGTGATCGCCACCCCTCCACGCACGCACCACGCCTTGGCAAAAGCGGCGCTGGAGAGCGGGAAACACGTACTGGTGGAGAAACCCCTAACACTCAACAGCCGAGACGCAGAGGACCTCATCGGCCTGGCCGAGGCACAGAACCGCGTGCTCATGGTCGGGCACGTGTTCCAGTACAACCCCGCTGTTCGGTACATCAAGCAGATCATTGAAGAAGGAAAGCTAGGCGAGTTATATTACTTATACTCCACGCGAGTAAACCTGGGCCGAGTGCAGAGCGACATCAACGCACTATGGAGCATCGCTCCGCACGACATTTCCATCCTGCTTTACCTGCTGGAAACTGAGCCTGAGTGGGTGAGCGCTCGCGGCGCTACTTACCTGACAGACGGCATTGAGGATGTGGTGTTTATCAATCTGGGATTCCCAGGAGGGATCCTGGCACACGTACACGTAAGCTGGTTGGACCCCAGCAAGGTCAGGCGGATGACCATCGTGGGCAGCAAGCAGATGGTGGTGTATGACGACGTGGCTGACGAGGGCAAGGTCAAGCTATATGAGAAAGGGGTCTACCGCAAGGAAGAACCTGGCTTCGGGGAGTTCCAATACCGGGTCCACTCAGGAATGATCACGATCCCCAGGTTGGAGATGACGGAGCCACTACGGGCCGAGTGCCAGCACTTTGCAACGTGCATCCGGGAGGGACAGCAGCCAGAGACAGACGGGTTGAACGGACTCCAAGTCGTAAGGATATTGGAGGCCGCTCAGGAGTCCTTAGAACGAGGCGGAGCGGCCATCACGTTCTCCCTCCCGTGATTCGTCCTGCCTGGCGGGGCCCAAGGGAAGATTTCCTCGCGATTCCCTCGGCTAACGATCTGGGAAAAGCCTAAAGCCGTAAAAGCGATGGCGAAGGTTGGGCGTCGGCGTGGGCGTGGGCAACAGACGTCTGGGAGAGGTCAGTGCGGGTGTAGCCGACCGGAAGACCGCCCCGTCCGGAGTAGCCGAGGCGTACCAGTCGGCTGTCAATGCAGAAGTGGATCGGCCAGTAGCCTCGCCGACCAGGGCAAAGCCGCAATCCGCACGAGGAATGCGCAATATTTGTCCTACATACAGCATACTGGAGGCGGAGATCCCATTAGCACTAGCGATCGCAGTGTGAGGCAATTGGAACCTGCGCGCCAGGCCAAACAGGGTATCACCCCGTTGTACCCGGTACAGGCAACTGGCCCCCCCGTCCGGCACAGGCGTCGAGCGTGCCGCCGAGGGGGGCAGGATAATCACCCGAGGCCGCACCGTAGCCGCAGGACCATCGCGGCCCTGGCCAGGCACTACAAGTCGCTGCCCGGCGCGAATCCAGTTAGGGTTCGTCAGATGGTTCAGTCGTTGCAGCGTCGCGACGTCCGTATGATAGCGTCTGGCGATACCGTACAATGTATCCCCAGGCTGCACCACATACACGCCATAACCTGGGGCAGCCCATACGGGATTGACCATCAGGATCAAATATCCCAACGTCAGGGAGAACGCGACGACTATCGTAATCGTACGCTTGCTCGCATTCATAGGGACCCCACGGAGTTCCTCTGCCAGATGAGACAAAGCGGCCGGTTGAAGCCGAGCAACCGATGGTTTGGCCGCAATCGCTGGCCAACTTCGGCTGTTCGATACTAAAGAAGGGCACACAACGAAATGGCAGTCCCGAACCCCATCATTACTATATACGATTTATTTGTAAAAAGCAATAGGCTACCGGTACATGGTCCCACATCGGAAGTCCGAGAGGTCGTCGGATGATGACGATTAGCTCTTGGGCGCGAATCTTACCGGGCGTACAGATTGGGGAAAACGCCGAGGTGGACGATTTCGTCATCATCGGGAGGCCGCCGTCCAGGCATCAGCCAGGTGATCTTCCCACCTCGATAGGCGCCGACGCTGTGATTCGGTCACATACGGTCATCTACGCGGGGAACCGGATTGGGCAGCACTTCCAAACAGGGCATGGGGTGATGATCCGGGAACACAACATCATCGGCGATAACGTCAGCGTAGGCACTGGCTCAGTCGTGGAACATCATGTGATCATCGGCAACAACGTGCGCATTCACTCACAGGCTTTCATCCCCGAGTATTCCGTTCTAGAAGACGGTTGCTGGATCGGCCCCAATGTCGTTCTCACCAACGCGCTACACCCTCTGTGTCCAAAGGCCAAAGCCTGTTTGAAAGGAGCCACCATCCGGCGCGGGGCCAAGATCGGCGCCAACGCCACACTTCTACCGGACATCACAATCGGCGAGGGAGCGCTCGTGGGGGCCGGGGCAGTGGTCACAAAGGACGTTCCGCCGTATACTGTGGTCGCGGGGAATCCAGCGCGTATCATTAAGCGAGTTGAAGAGCTCACCTGCCCATATCACCTGATTGATCACCCATACGGGATTCAGGATCCATAGCCTCAACCACCACAAGAGTTAAGATCAAAGGAAAAGAGATGCCGTCGAAAAGGTGCCTTTGGAGCTGCGTGATCCTCGTCTGCCTGGCCCTGATCATGGCCGCCCCCACCGCTCACGCCCAAATGGACACGGGGCAATGGCACCCGTTCACCAACTCTGACGGGCTGGTGGACAACGGCGTCAACGCAGTCCTCCAAGATCATCGCGGCGTCATGTGGTTTGGGACCAACGCTGGCGTTAGCCGCTTCGATGGCGCGTTCACGACTCTAT
>JAGHDS010000484.1 GCA_021159845.1 Anaerolineae bacterium | reverse complement strand
TGGTATTCTAGTAACGAAGACGCGGTGTGTAGGCCTCGTACCTTCGTATCGTTGCATTTCGGCTCTTTCCACCCCTCATAATCTTCAATAGGAGTAACCTCTTGAATAAGCATTTGCTGTTTTTGTGGATAGGTTTCTGGATTGCTTTGACTCTTGCCGTGATAGGGCTGTCCGGTTGTGCCGCGACCCCATCGGCAGCCCCGCTTACCCCCGTAGGGAAAGCATCTCCCACGTCCGCTCCTGCCGCCGTTTCATCCCCCACATCAGCGCCAGGGGCAGTCAAAGGCGGGTTAAAGCCGTTACCGCCGACTGGTAAGGTGGATGGCATCCCGGTTGGCTTCACCAAGGATGGCCATGCGTACCGCGGCGACCCAAACGCTCCGGTGGTCATGGTGGAGTATAGCGAGTTCCAGTGTCCATATTGTCGACGTCATGAACATAGCACCGCTCCACAGATCAAAGAGACCTACGAGCGGACGGGGAAGGTGCTTCACATCTTTCGGGATTTCCCTCTGGAGGAGTTGCACCCTCAATCGCTTAAGGCGGCCGAGGCGGCGCGTTGTGCTGGTGAGCAGGGGGCAGAGCAATTCTGGAGGATGCATGATTTGCTCTTTGCCAACGCTGAGCAGTGGATTGGGCAGCCCAACGCGGTGGATACATTTAAATCCTACGCACAAGAGTTGAAGCTAGATACAAGCGCCTTTGACGACTGCCTGGACCATGACCGTCCCGGCGCTGCGATTGATGCCGACTTGGCTGCTGGTCAGAATCTCGGAGTCCGGGGAACCCCAACGTTTATCCTCAACGGCTATCCGATCGTGGGTGCCCAGCCGTTTAAGACTTTCCAGGCCGCGATCGACGCGCTGGTGAAGGGAAACCCACCGCCAACCCCGGAGCCTCCTCACATCCCCTACTGGGCCACAGCGGAGGGAATGTCGCCTGACCCCAACCACCCTGGGTATACCAAGGCAGGGGATGCGTTCAAGGGGGACCCGGATGCCAAAGTCATCATGATCGAGTTCGCCGACTTTCAATGCCCGTACTGTCGAGTCTACGCTGTAGAGACGGTGCCGCGAATAGACGCGACATACGTGGACACAGGGATGATCAGGGTGATCTATAAGCATTTTCCCATACCCTCCCTACACCCACATGCTTTGGAGGCCGCTATCGCGGCGGAGTGTGCAGGACAGCAGGGGAAGTTCTGGGAGATGCATGATCGGCTGTTTGCCACTCAAGACGCCTGGGCGCCTCAACCGGACGTCGAGATCACATTCAGTCGCATGGCGCAAGAGATCGGCCTGGATATGGATGCATACCGGGCTTGCGTGGAGAATCCCAAGATCGCGGACAAGGTGAAGCGTGATCTTGGTGATGGACAGAAGGTAGGGATCCGCGGCACGCCCAGCTTTATCGTTCTCAAAGGCCAGCGCGGGCAACTCATTCGAGGTGCATTCCCCTTTGATAAATTCAAGCAGGTGTTGGATGCTGCCCTGACGGCGAAGTAGCTGTGCCGGTTCCCGGCGGGCGCTCCGACATCATCATGAGCCGTTGGGTTGATGATCTCATATTGAGAGAGAACCACAGGGGCTATACGGGACACAATGGGGAGGACCGTATAGCCCTTTGCGTTGATAATTCTGATCCGCGGTTTGCCCGGCCTCCGGCCCATGTTGTACAATGCCTCAAGCGTGATCAGGGAGGCATGAACGTGCTGGCATTGAAAAGGCGCATCCTGGCCGAAGGCCGGAACCTGGGGCGAGGGATACTGAAAGTCGACAGCTTTATTAACCACCAGGTGGACCCGGCCCTGATGATGGAAGTGGGACAGGCCTTGGCGGACCGGTTCCGGGACGCTGGCGTGACCAAAGTCGTAACGGCGGAGATCTCCGGCATTGCGCCAGCGCTTACCACAGCGCTGGCGTTGGGCGTTCCCGTTGTCTACGCGCGTAAGAGTAAACCGATTACGATGCCCGATTCCCCTTATCGCGACGTAGCACCGTCGCATACGAGGGGACGCAGTGTGGAGCTTCTGGTCTCGCCAGAATATCTGGGTCCCGAGGACCGTGTGCTGTTGGTCGACGATTTCCTGGCAACCGGGCAGACGATTGCTGCCCTGGTGCGTATCGTGCGGCAGGCCGGGGCCACGCTGGTTGGCATCGGAGCAGTGATCGAAAAGACGTTTGAGGGAGGCCGCGAGCTCTTGCAGCCGCTTGGCGTCCCCATCGAATCCTTGGCCATCATCACCAGCATGGAAGATGGCCGCATCGAGTTCGCAGAGTGAAGATATGACACGTGAAGCCATCGCCGTCGTCGATTTTGGCTCCCAATATGCCCAACTCATCGCCCGGCGGGTACGTGAGGCCCACGTCTACTGTGAGCTTATCCCCTGGGATGCTCCGGATTCCGTCTTCGAGCGGCTGGCGCCGAAGGGCTTCATCCTCTCTGGAGGGCCCGCCAGCGTATACGACGCTAACGCGCCGCGGATCCCCCGCTTCGTGCGGGAGGCGGACAAGCCTGTCCTGGGCATCTGCTATGGGATGCAAGTGTTAGCGCATGAGCTGGGTGGACGCGTGGCACCGGCCAGCGAGCGGGAATACGGCCCCGCTGAGCTGGAGATACTGGAGCCATCCGCCCCTCTCTTCGTTGGCGTGCCGCAACGGCAACCGGTGTGGATGAGCCACGGCGATCGCATCGAGGCCCTGCCGCCCGGCTGGTCGATCCTGGCCCGCACGGATAATTCCCCCATCGCGGCTATGGGGGATGTCTCCCGCGGCTGGTACGGGCTGCAGTTCCACCCGGAGGTCGAACACACCCGCTACGGTCGCGAGATCCTGCGCAACTTCCTCTATCGGGTGTGTGGATGTCAGGGGACGTGGACGCCCGGGTCGTTCATCGACGAGGCGGTGGCCCAGATCCGCGAGCAGGTTGGGGACAAGCGCGTCATCTGCGGGTTGAGCGGCGGTGTGGACTCAGCGGTGACGGCGGCCCTTGTCGGCCGGGCCGTCGGCGATCAGCTCACGTGCATCTTCGTGAATACCGGCCTGCTGCGTCGCGGGGAGCCGGAGCAAGTCGTGGAGACGTTTCAGCGCTCGCTGGGGCTGCGGCTGGTGGCGGTTGATGCGACCGAGGAATTTCTTGCTGATCTGGCTGGGGTTACCGATCCTGAGGAGAAACGCAAGCGGATCGGGGCTCGCTTCATTCGCGTCTTCGAGCGAGAGGCTCGGGCATTGGGGAAGGTTGACTTCCTGGCCCAGGGCACGTTGTACCCCGACGTG
>JAGHDS010000449.1 GCA_021159845.1 Anaerolineae bacterium | reverse complement strand
TTCATGTGCTCCCTCGTCGCTGGGTCGTGGAGCGCACTTTTGCCTGGCTAGGTAAGTATCGCCGGTTGAGCAAGGATTACGAGTATCTGACTGAGACCAGCGAGGCGATGATCTATGCGGCCATGACTCACTTGATGGTCAGACGTCTGGCTCGAACTTGGGCTGCCAGCCCTTGAACTCGAATTTTAAGACACACTCTAAGAGATTGTTACCAGGTGGTGATGGGGATACTGGACAGAGCAGGCCTGTGTTGTCCTGATATATGTTTACACCGGACGGGGGCACGATGGGGTATCCTGTCTTTGACACTAGCCCAGGCACCGTGCTATCATCGGCCCCGGTGGGGGATATTAGAGGAGAACCTGAGTCGCAAAATCAACACATAGGGGGGTGAATGAAACGTCTAAAGGGACTATCGAGTAAATCATACCCACTCTTGTTGTGGCTTCTTACGGCTCTTCTCACTGCCTCGTTATTCCTGGCGGCATGTCAGTCGAGGGGGATGATCACCTCTCCGACGCCTTCTCCATCCGCCACCCGGCCTGTCCCTGCACAGAAAGTAGGCATGGCCAACCCTGCATCGAAGTATTGCGAAGAACACGATGGTAAACTGGAAATCCGCAAGGATGCCCAGGGCAACGAATACAGCGTCTGTGTATCTCCTGATAACAGTGAGTGCGAGGAGTGGGCATTCTACCGCGGCGAGTGCCAGCCGGGAAAGCAACAGCCGGAATCAAAGGCGGGAACGACAGAAAAGAGCTATGATGACCCCTTCGCCTATTGCCAGGCGATCGGCACGATAGATGCGCCAGACGAACGGTACACAGGCCCCACACCGCCTCCCGCTATCCTGAAGGCCATTCGGAAAGCTGCTGGCATCGCGAAAGATGCCCCGGACGACTGGGTAGCCCAGGGGACCGTATGGCGATGTATGGATGGCCAGGTGTGGGGGTGCTTCCGGGGAGCCAACATCCCATGTACTGCTAAGGTCAGTCTAGATAAGGCACCCACAGGGGAGATGAAAACCTACTGTAAGGAACACGCAAACGCGCAGACCATACCGGAATCCGTCACGGGCCATGAGACGGCCTATGAGTGGCGATGCAATGGGGAAACCCCAGAGCCGGTGAAACAGGTTCGTCATCCCGACAAGCAAGGGTTCATCTCGGAATTCTGGTTTGAACTGCACCAGTAAGGGAGAAGTCTACATACAAGGCCGGTAGGGACGGACTTGGTTGCCGCTGTTGTGGGTTTATCAGGAGGCGGAACTATGCAAAGTCCCCTCAAGTTTGGCCTTTCGGGTGGTGGAGGGCAGCGCCCTCCACCACCCGAACAAGATATGGAGTAGCGCTGCGAAGAAAGCCGTGTATATGGGGGCTCAAAGGAAAAAGCCAAAGTTTCAGAGGGCTTCACGTCCCGCATATCTGGCAGGCTGATACCACCTCTATCTGAGTGGGCTGGCGGGCCAGGGCGCCCGCCGAAAACCCAGTAATGGATGCCGGGAGGCCTCACCCCAAACACTCGGGTATTCCCTCTGGTACCCGCGCCCGCATTCCACTAGACATGGAATGCTCCCGTTTGCTTTGCCCTTGTGATCGTTTACTTCACGACGGTGAAGCGCTGGATATCCGGATCGGTGAAGATGTCCGTCTCATCCCGGCTATGTGTGGAGAACTCAGAGACAACGGCGCCTTCATCCCCGGCCTGGAACCAGTGGAGCGTGTTGGGCTGCAGCGTGTACTGGTCGCCCGGGTTGAGTACGATCTCATGCCATACCGTGTAGGTGTGCTCCCGCTCCTTGGGTGGACGCGCCTGGGGGTTGGGCGTGGGTTCCCCAGGGACGTACAGGAAGACCTTTCCCCAACGGCAGCGGAATGTCTCCTCCTTGCCAGGGTCTCCATCCACCGGCGGGTGGCGGTGCTCCGGGCACGTTTGCCGTGGGAAGAGAACCAGCTCCTTCGCACATACCCGGTCGGTGTTCACATATACCACAAGCTCCAGCCCGGTGTGTTCCAAGTCCCCCAATCCGAAATCGGCCACCTCGATGTTGGCCTCCTCCTCCGGCGTGATGGCGATGCAGGCCCTATCCAGGTACTCTTTTGCTCGTTTCCGTGCTGCTCGGTATTCCTCAGCGGAAAGCATAACACTCCTCCCACATCTCTTACTGTTCCATATGCTTCATGAAGGCCAGGGTTTCCTGTAGACTGCGCACTCCACTGGTCGCCCCAATGGAGGTGACGCACATCGCTCCTACTGCGTTGGCGAACCGGGCTGTCTGCTCCAGGTCCCAACCCTGGATGATCCCAGCCAGGAACCCGGCGGCGAAGCTGTCGCCCGCCCCGGTCGTGTCCACAGGTTGTACCGGGTAGGCGGGTAGCCGCACGGCCTGCCGACCATCGGTCACGTAACAGCCGGCCTCTCCCATCTTCAACGCCACGATTTTGATGCCGTAGTCCAGGAAAAAGTGGGCGACGTCGGCTGGCTCCTCCCGTCCCGCGATCATCCGTGCCTCTTCAAAGCTGGGCACGAAATAGTCTACATGAGGCAAACACGGCTCGATCAAGCGCAGCCAGCGTCCTGTGGCATCCCACGCCGTATCCAGCGACGTTTGCACACTCAGCTCGCGCGCTGCTTGCAACACGGCCGCCGCATCCGCGCCGTCGAACTTCGGCATCAAATTGTGGCCCGCGATGTGGAGAATGCGGCCGCGCTTCACGATGTCCATGTTAACGTCTGCCTGACGCAGCTCCGCGTTGGCACCCAGGTAATGGATGAAGCTGCGCTCTCCATCTGGGCCGATCATCACCATAGTCGCCGAGGTGTTGGCCACATGATCTCGCATCACGCCTGAGGTATCGATCCCGTTGCGCTGCAGTGTGTTGATCACGTAGTCACCGAAGCCGTCCTCTCCCACCTTGCCCATCACTGCCGTGCGGATGCCCAGCCTGGTTAGCGCAATGCCTGTATTTACCGCACAACCGCCGGTGTGCAGCTCCATGCGATCGACCAGGTCCAGCTTGCCACGTTCAGGCAGCCGGCTGACCGGCCGCGCCAGTACATCGGCAATCATAATGCCCAGGCAAACCACGTCGAAGGTCTGCATCCCCTGATCCATCTCGGCCAACGCTACCCTCCCTTACTCACGCGATCTCGGGTATCGCCTTCACGGTCACGATTCGCTTGGGAGCCAGATCTACCTCTATCTCATGCCCGTCGCGAATAGGTAACGGATCTCCCAGCGGCTCCTCGTTCAAATTTACCATCTCCGCCCCTGTCAGTCCAGCGGCAAAGCGGATTGTCGCCCGTGTTGGCTCCGTGCTGGGATTGAACAGGCGAACGATCAAGGCATCTTCCCGGTCTGCTCGCTTTACGGCGCTCAGAACGGCGTTGTGTCCCTCGACGGACAGGAAGCTGTGACGGTCGCGGGGCACTTCTATTCCCGCTGGCGTGGGCGACACGGGGATTGGGAAGTCGGGGACCTTCTCTACGACGATCGCTCGGGGCCGTACATCATGAGTATGTGCCTCACGCCATACCTCGGCCTGATCCCACGTGCCTGCGTGGGGCATGACGGCGTAACGATATGTTAACGCGCGCAGGCATTGTGCCCCTGGTGTGAAGATGTGGGGCCCGGCCCCGCGATGGGCTGTATACAGGTGGTGGGCTCCACCCAGATAGGCTACAGCTCTCAGTAACGTGATCGCGATCTCGCGCCGAGGGCTGTTGATCACTTCGTATTCCGGCAGACCGTGGTTCATCACGCACAGGCCGCGTTGCCCATCGCTCACATCCACGAACGTCTGCTGCGGATATGTCGTCGGTTGATCCTCTTGCCAGATGTCGATAGGCGGTTGTCCTGGATGCACCGGGTGTGGGACCACGTCGAACTGCCCCTCACTGAAGGACACGTCCGTCTTCACGTCGCTGGGGAAGACCACCCGTAGACGATGATCCTTGGCTCGATTCTCGAGAGTCACCTCGAAATCCACCCGCCGGGCGTGGGCGCCCAACGAGACAGTGACCGTCAATGGGCAATGCACGGTCTCCGCTCGTCGTCGTTTACGATCATCAGTAAGGCCAACGGGTAGCTCCAGGTCGTATTCGATGCGGTAGCGCTGGACGATCGGCCCGTCCGAAAGGCGCAAGATGCGCGGCCGCGCGCCCAGGGTTGTGATCACGGCGTCGTGTGGTGGGTATGAGTAGGTGTATCCATCGCCGCAATCCCCCCCGTCCTCGAAGTATCCCAGGTCGGTAAAACGCTGTCCCGTCGCCTTATCCGTGATGCATAGGGTGCCGTTGGGCTGGATTTCCACGCGCAAATGCTCGTTTTCCATCACGTTGGCCGGATGGCGGGGCGCGTCATACTTGTTGGGCTTGGCCGTCAGGCGTCCAGCAAGCACCTGGTATCCGTAGGCGGGTAACTCCCGCACTGGGAAGGTTGCTCGCACCCGGATGATCCCCTGGGTGGCGGTCGGCCCGCTGAGTAACGTGCGTCCCACCCCCATCACCGTCGCATCCTCGATCTGTGCTGGGACCTCTTCTCCATCGGCCGTGCGCAACGATAGCCCCTTGAAGTTGAGATCGGGTAAGGCTGGCGGGCGGCCATTCCAGTTCGCCCATGTCTCATGTCGCCACACGTCCCGGAAGTCACTGTTCTCGTCCCAGTCCCGCGGCGGATGGGCCTGTGCCAGGGCCAGCCGTCCCCAGAAGTTGAGAGGCACGTCCAGGTCCACCGTGATCGTCTCATCTACATCCCAGCCC
>JAGHDS010000517.1 GCA_021159845.1 Anaerolineae bacterium | reverse complement strand
GTGCCGCGACCTGTTGGTCCGTCATGGCGGGCACGCGGCCGCGGCGGGTTTCACCGTGCGCAATGATCGCCTACCGGAGCTCAAGGAGCGGCTGCAGGCCATCGCCGAGGCTGAGCTGTCCGGGATGGATCTGGTCCCTCGACTGGATATCGACGCGGAGGTGCGGCTGAGCGATCTGGACTGGGCCACTTACGGGCAGCTGGAGCTGATGGAGCCTTGCGGACATGAGAATGAACAGCCGGTGCTTATGGCCAGAGGGCTGGAGGTCCGTCATCGTCGGGCTGTGGGGGCTGAGGGAAGACATCTGAAGCTCATCGTCAGCGATGGCCGCGTAGTGTTCGATGCCATCGCCTTTCAGCGAGGGGATTTGGCCGGACAGGTGCCTGACCGAGTGGATCTGGCGTTTACGCTAAATGCCAACGAGTGGAATGGTGAACGGCGGCTGGAGTTGAACGTCCTGGACTTGCGGCCGGCTGGGAGGGAGGAGGTATGAAGATGCGACTGTCAACGCCGCTCAAGGTGGGATTGGGCGCGGCGGCGTTGGGCTTGCTGTTGGCCGTGATTGGCATCCTGCGCGGTCAGGTGCCGCTGAATCCTATCTCCATCCTGTTAGCGCTATTGATCTCCGGCGGGACCTGGGGATTGGTGGCGTGGGCCGTCGCCACCGCGGCTGTGGATGTGGAGGCGGATGTGGTAATCGCCGAGTCTGAATCTGAACGGGAGGAGTCACCTTAGCCCATCATGGTAGAACGATCATTGCAAGGTGTACAAGCGTTTTTACTGGACATGGATGGTGTGGTCTATGCTGGAACAAACCCACTACCGGGCTCGCGGGAGTTCGTAACTTACCTCCAGGCGAAGGGCATACCGTTCCTGTTCCTGACGAACAATTCGAGTCGTACGCCAGGACAGTATGTGGAGAGGCTCGCCGGGCTTGGCATCCACGTGGAGGAGGATCGCATCTTCACGTCGGCGTTGGCGACGGCCGCGTGGCTGAAACGAAGAGCTCCGGCGGGCGCGGCCGTGCTGGTGGTCGGTGAACGCGGTATCCGAGAAGCCCTGGCAGAGCAGGGGTTCCGGTTGGTGAACCATCATAGCCAGGCGGAGTATGTGGTAGTCGGCTTTGACTCCCAGTTCACGTATGAGAAGGCCAAGGCGGCGGCTTTTGCCATCCGGCGCGGTGTCCCCTTCATCGCTACGAACACGGATGTAACGTTGCCGACCGAGGAGGGGGTAGCTCCAGGTGCCGGATCGATCATCGCCATGCTGGAGACGGCAACCGGCGTTAAGGCTAAGGTGATCGGCAAGCCGGAGCCCGGAATCTTCGAGCTGGCACTGGCCCGGTTGGGAACCCGATCGGAGGAGACGGCCATCGTCGGTGATCGCTATGAGACGGATATTGTGGGAGGCCATCGCGCCGGCTTGAAAACCATTGGCGTATTGTGTGGCGTTACCAGCGCGGCCCAGTTCTCCGCCGCCGATCCGCCGCCCGACTGGGTGTTCGCGAACCTGGCCGAGTTGCTGGAGGCGTTGCGTCGGGATTCATGAGCTGTTCGTCTGAGGGAAGGTGGGGGATGGCAGGTGACTTGCTCTTCGATCAGTTGGTGTCGGAAGCTCTCCAGCTGGGGTTTTCCGGCTGGGATTTCTCTGTCATCTCCCACAGGTGGCAGGAGGGCCCAACATCTTGGGATTACCGCCAGATCGTCCGCGAGAGGATCGGACAGGCGAGCTCATTGCTCGACATGGGAACCGGCGGTGGTGAGTTCCTCTCCTCGGTGGTACCGCTTCCCCGGCACACCTGGGCGACGGAAGGTTATCCGCCCAATGTGCCGGTCGCCAAGGCGCGATTGGCACCAATGGGAGTCCAGGTGGTGGAAACCGCTGAGAGCGTGTTGCCCTTCGCGGATGGGAGCTTCGACCTGGTCATTAACCGGCATACGGGGTTCGTCGCGCGTGAGGTCTATCGGGTATTGGCACATGGTGGCCGCTTTGTCACACAGCAGGTTGGTGGAAGCAACAACATCCGGCTGAATGAGTTACTGCAGGATCAGGTCAGCTTCGAGTTTAGTTACTGGACGTTGGAGTATCTCGTCCAGCAGCTCCAGGAGGCCGGCTTTCGCGTCATCAGCCAAAGAGAGGACTTTCCTGACACGGTCTTCAAGGATATCGGGGCTGTGGTGTTCTACCTTAAGATCATCTCGTGGCAGATCTCCGACTTCACGATCGAGAAGTACCGTGATCGGCTGTTGGCTATCCATGACATAATCCAAGAACGGGGCTGCCTCTCGATCAAAGGCCACCGTATTTATGTAGAGGCTTGTATTGGGTAGTCTCCCCACTCTATGTCAATGAAAGTGCAACGCACCTTTGTCCATCACAAGATTGCGCTGAGGGCAGCTACAGATTGGTGGGGGCCGATCAGGTGCAGGCGCTGCTCACCGATGAGCATCTCCCCTTCCACGAGGACCTGTGTGTGGAGGTGGGGGATACCCGCTACAGCAGGCGACCCTGCCTGGTCAGCCATCGCGCCTTTCCCAACCTGGTCACCTGGCTTGGGTAACTGTTTACCGTTCTTCCGCTAGAACTTATTGGCATCCGGTGAGCGATGTAGACCGAAGACCCGGCGATGGCCTCCTGGAAGAAGCCCGGTTTTTTCGAAAAGCCGGGCTTCAACAACATTTGGCGGGCGATGTGGATAAAGACGCTTTCGGTATCAGTC